>JAKQKY010000215.1 GCA_029560415.1 Bacteroidota bacterium
TTGGCCATCAACATTCAAACGCTAAAAACCAGGTCCTTAACGGCATTGATCTTTGTGATCGTGATGCTCACAGGGTTGTTTGTACATCAATGGACCTATGTTAGTTTGATGCTGTTTGTGATGCTGGGATGCTTGTATGAGTTTAATAAGATCCTTAAAAAGATCTATGGAGGAAGATATCTTTTGTATTTACCGTTTGCATTGATTTATATCATGCTCCCGCTTTTATTAATGATCGACCTGGGACTTAACGGTACCGCATACCTGCAACCTGGATTAACTAACACGGAAGGCAGTTTTACATATTCTCCTTTATTGCCTTGTGCTATTATATTTTCCATCTGGATCAACGATACCATGGCCTACATCGTTGGATCGATGATTGGCAAAACGCCCTTTTCACCCATATCTCCTAAAAAAACCTGGGAAGGAACCATTGGTGGCGCTGTTTTGTGTGTGGTGGTCATCAGTTTATTGGGAGCATTTTTACAGGTAGCCCAGCTATTGCCCTGGTATCATTGGGCGGCGATTGCGGCAATCTGTGCGGTTTTTGGTACACTGGGCGACTTGCTCGAAAGCAAATTGAAACGCATGGCAGGTATCAAAGACAGTGGAACGATCATGCCCGGCCACGGTGGTTTCCTCGACCGTTTTGATTCTTTATTGCTGGCAGCGGGATTTGTTTGGTTATATATCAAATTTATCTGTTGAAACCATGTTGAAAGTGCCCCTGCGTTTGTACATTTGCGGTTCAACTCTTACTAAATGACTATACATCGGGAGGGATATAAGTCCATCGCCATCGTAACCCTCTTATTCGGGGCATTAAATCTTTCCATTTTCTGGTTCTTTGGCGCATCCTTATTGTGGCTTTGCTATATCATATTATTCGTTTCTGTCATTTTTGTATTGTTCATTGTGTCTTTTTTCAGGATTCCATCCCGCAAATTGACCATTTCGGAGAACAGCCTCATTGCTCCTGCCGATGGCAAAGTAGTGGTGATTGAAGAAACCCGGGATGATGAGTATTTCAAAGACAAACGCCTGCAGGTATCCATATTTATGAGTCCGGCCAATGTGCATGTTAACCGCAACCCGTTAAGCGGTGAAGTAGTATATAATCAATATCACAAAGGGAAATACCTGGTGGCGTGGAACCCTAAGTCTTCTACCGAAAATGAGCGTCATTCTGTGGTGATCCGCAAGGGAAACCTGGAAGTTCTGGTGAAGCAGATAGCCGGGGCCGTGGCCAAACGCATTGTAAATTATCTTGAAGTAGGCCAGAAAGTAAAGCAAACCGATGAGATGGGATTCATCAAATTTGGAAGCAGGGTAGACCTTTTGCTGCCCCCGGGTACCAAAATACATGTATCACTCAATGAAGTAGTGCAGGGTGGCGTGACCGTTATTGCAAGCTTCTGATCAGTGAAATCACATTAAATTATTTCAAAATGAAGGCTTTTTTTAACATTTAAAACAACGGCCTGTCAAAATATTACCTTTACTTTTACGTTGATTAATCAAACAAATTATTTGCAATGAAAAAATTATTCTTATTAGCTACAGCTGCATTATTGGTAACAGGTGTGTCATTTGCTGAAGGTGGAAAAGGCAAGAAGAAAAAATGTGCAAAAGGGAAATCCTGTTGCTCAAAAACAACAAAATCCTGCTGCAAAGACAAGGCTAAAACTGCCAAGTTGTAATGACCTTGAAAAAAGAATTTATCACCTTCCGAAACCGGGAGGTTTTTTTATGCCATTAAAAAATTTGTTCCAGTTCGTTCAGGTGAGTAACGGTGTAGGTTGGTTTTATATGAGTACTGGCATTTATATGGTTTACAAAGATCGAATCCATTCCTGCATTGATGGCGCCCTGGATATCCGCATCCAGGTTGTCGCCGATCATGATCGACTCCCGTAGCGTTGCGCCGGCTTTCTTCATAGCATAATCAAATATTTCTTTCTTAGGTTTCAGGCTGTTGCTTGCTTCTGAAGTGATGACATGTGTAAAGAAATGATCGAGTCCGCTGTTTCTAATTTTACTCCGCTGTGTTTTTTCAAATCCATTGGTGATGAGGTGAAGCTGGTATTTCTTATCTGCCAGGTATCCCAGTATCTCCATGGTATAGGGAAAAACATTTTTTTTGGTTGGTAATATTTCAAGGAAACGGGCGCTGAGACCTTTCGCCAGGAGTTCATCCCCGATCTTGAAATCGAGCAATGTTCGCCACATTCTTTTCCATTTCAGTTCATCGGCACTGATAAATCCCTTTTGATATCGGTCCCACAGGATCTCATTGTGAACCAGGTATTTTGTATAAAAATCATTGAACACAGGCGTTACGCGTTGATGCAATTCAAACTCTTCAAAAAGATCGGTCAATGCATGTTTGGCATTGGTATCAAAATCCCACAAGGTATGATCGAGGTCGAAAAATAAATGTTTATATACTGGCATGGCCTTGTTTAAATTTGATTTTTATAAAGCGTACGGCATTCAGGGGTTTTATGAATGGTATTATTATAACCTTGCAAGGCATTAACTTTACCACTACCGGCAAAGTTAGCCATTATCGTTTTTAAAATACTCATATGTATGTAATCGTAACAGGAGCGAGTAAAGGCATTGGAAAGGCCATTGCGCTTCGTTTTGCGGAAGCCGGCCATCACCTGGTCATATGCTCCCGGGATAAGGAAAAGCTTGAAGCTTCGGCATTGGAAATTAAAAATCTAAATCCTTCGGTAGAAGTTCATACCATGGCGGTGGATTTGTCTTTGCAAACAGGTGCTGAAGCCTTTGCCGCATTTTGCCTGGAGAAAGGAGCTGTAGATATTTTGGTAAATAATGCCGGAATCTACTTGCCGGGAACATGCATTTCAGAACCTGATGGTATATTGGAATCGATGATGAATGCCAACTTGTATAGTGCGTATCACCTTACCCGTAAGTTGGTACCCGGAATGATCAAAAACAAGCAAGGGCATATTTTCAACATCTGCTCTACAGCATCGCTGCGGGCTTATGAAGGGGGAGGTGGCTACAGCATTAGTAAATTTGCATTGCACGGTTTTACAATAAACCTGCGCCATGAATTAAAACCGCATGGGATAAAAGTTACTGCTGTATTGCCGGGAGCGGTGATGACAGATTCATGGGGTGATTTCGACAACAGCCAGGGCCGCATCATGGAAGCCTCGGATATTGCAGAGATGGTTTTTGCAGCCTCCTTACTCAGTCCACAAGCAGTGGTAGACCAGATCGTGTTTACCCCACAGCTGGGAGAATTATAATTAACAGATTATTATCAGCATTCATCCTTTCCGGGAATATCAACAGGAACAGAACAATTAATTTTGCCTTTCGTTTGGTGTTACATGAACTCACTTTTTAAAAAAATATGTCTTGTTAGCATTGCCAGTTTCCTGGTAATAATGGCTACTGCCCAGGTAGGCATATACACAACTATTGAGCCTGAAGCCATTGGCAAAGAAGACTATGTAACTTATCGTATTGTAGTTGAAAATTCCACCGACATCAAACAGGTCAGCCGTCCAGTTTTTAAGAACTTCAGCATAGTGGATGGCCCCGTGCAGGAAACGGGTATGAACAATGTGAACGGGCATGTTACCCGGTTTGTATCATGGGTGTTCACCCTGAAGCCCAGGCAGGCAGGTCGTCTTTCGGTAGACCCGGTAACAGCAACCATCAATGGAAGGCAGTATAAGAGTAATCGGGTATTCGTATTGGTTAGTAAAGATGCGCAAACTACAAGACCAAATCCTTTTTCACAGATGGATCCTTTCAGCCAGCCGAAGCAGGCCGGTAACTATGGCGATTACATTTTTCGAAAGGGTGAAAACCTTGCTGATAAAGTGAAGCAAAATATGGAGTTGAAACTGGAGCTCGATAAAACATCCTGTTTCGTAGGGGAACCCCTCATGGCAACCTATACTTTATACACCCGGTTGAAAAGTGAAAGCAAGCTCACACAAAATCCTTCCTTCAATGGCTTTTCTGTGATCGATATGCAACAGTCGGAGAGCACGGGCTATTCGCAGAAAAAATTAAATGGCAAGGATTACAATGCCTATACCATTCGTAGAGCACAGTTATATGCATTACAGCCGGGCGACATTGAGATTGAATCGGCAGAGCTGGAAAATAATATCCAGTTTATCAAGGAAGAATATGCCGACCGGTTTAGCCCGGGCAACAGCCTCTTTGATGATTTTTCCCGTTCGATAATACCTGCAGAAGCGGTGATCAATCAAACAGTTCCCCTGAAAAGCACTGCGTTGAAAGTGCACGTTAAACCATTGCCCGAAGAAAACAAACCAACCGGTTTTAATGGAGCTGTTGGTCATTTCCTGGTAGATGCAACCATGCAGAAAGATAGTTTCAGTACCGATGAATCCGGAAAGATCGCTGTCACCATCAGTGGGGGAGGTAATATGCAGTTGCTCACAGCGCCCGATATAGCCTGGCCATCCGGGATAGAATCTTTTGAGCCAACGGTAACAGATAACATGAGTAAACTAACTGTTCCGGTTAGTGGCAGTAAAGTATTTGAATATTCATTCGCCGCCGAAAAGCCAGGCATATTCACATTGCCGCCCATCACGTTCAGTTTTTTTGATCCGGCAAAGGCCGAATACAGAACAGTATCTACTAAGCCCATCCGGTTTACCGTACTTAAAGGAACAGGCAAATCGGCTTTGCTCAACACCGGGATCACAAACAACGGTAAACTTTCTTTTATCAACCGCATCTTTCATCATCGGTGGTGGATCGTTGTATTTGTAGCGTTCCTCGTGATCTGCAGCCTCGTGGTATGGGTTTTACGGGATAAACGGAAGCAGGATAAGAAACAGGCCATGACTGTTCCGGAAGTAGTGCAGGATGCGCACAGCAGCCAATTGGAAGAGGCCCTTGCTGAAAGCCATCAACATCCTCTTGCCGAAACAGAAAAATGCCTGCAGCAGGAAGATTGCAATACATTTTACAGTTCACTCAACCATGAACTGAAGGCTTTTTTATCCCGAAGGTTTTCGATTGATGCAAGTAGCCTGAATGCAAACACCATATCGGCTATGCTTGATGCAAACGGAATTGATAATTCTGTTTCGCTTCGGTTACAGCAACTGATGAGGGAAATTGAATGGCAACTATACACTCCTTTTGAAAGAAATGAAAAAATGAATGAACGGTACCATGAAACGATGGAAATCATTCAGCAAATTCATGCACACAATATCAGGCATCGGTAAACTTGTATCCTACGCCCCGTACAGAATGGAAATAAACCGGGTTGCGACTGTCTTCTTCAAAATATTTTCTGAAACTCAATATAAAATTGTCTATCGTGCGGGTAGTGGGATAAACATTGTAACCCCAAACCGATTGCAATATCTTTTCGCGGGTAACCACTTCATTTTTATTTTCGATCAGCATTTTAAGTAACATCACTTCCTTCTTGGTAAGGGTGATACGGTCCCCATTTTTATTAAAACCCTGTAATCCTTTAAAATCGATCTTGTTCTTTCCAAATTCGTACATATCGGGCAGCGCTGTTTTTACCGATAACTGTTCATTTTTCTTTATGAGTTTGCTTACCCTGAGCAATAGTTCTTCCAGGTTAAATGGTTTAGTAAGGTAATCATCTGCACCTTTCTTTAATCCGAGTACCCTGTCGGCACTGCTGTTCTTGGCGCTCAATATTAAAATGGGCAGATCATGGTTACTTAGCCTGATGGTTTCACAAACAGCGATGCCATCTATTTCGGGCAACATTACATCGAGTATGATAAGATCAAAATGTTCCTGCTTCACCGTTTTCAGCGCATGTGCGCCATCGTAACTACTGGTAACTTCATACCCTTCCAGTTCTAAATTAAGCTTCAGCGCTTCATGCAGGTTCTCTTCATCTTCTACAAGCAGGATGGAGAATTTTTTTTGCGACATATGCTTTATTTTAAATGGATTGTTTTAATTGAATGATAAAAACTGAACCGGAAGGAAGATTATTTTCTACAAACAATTGCCCGTGGTGATTGGCTACGATCTTGCTGGTCAGGTATAAACCAAGACCAGTGCCCTTCGCACGTTTCGTTGCTTCGTTTCCCAGCCGGTAAAATTTTTCAAAGATTTTTTTCTTTTCTGTATCAGCGATACCTGCACCTTCGTCACGCACTTTTAAGATCAATGTATTATCCTGCTCAATCAATTCGATGGATACGGGATTGTCTTTCGGTGAATATTTCACGGCATTATCCAGCAGGTTGTTCACCGCCATCTGTAGCAACATCGCATCACCGGTAACAAAAAGGCTTTGCTGTACATTTGAATGAAACATCCGTTGCGGGTTCCTTGTTTCAATGTCATGCATACAATTGCTTACGAGTTCACTCAGGTTGATATCTTCATTGGTCATGCGATATCCACCGGCTTCGATCTGGGATGATAGCAACATATTATTGCAAAGGTCATTCATCCGGTTGGCTTCCTGGAGTGTATTCTGGAGTAATTTCTGTTGCTGGGCGTCATCCAGTTTTCTCTTCTGCAGGGTTTCGAGATTTAACTTGGCAACTGCTATAGGCGTTTTTAATTCGTGTGTAATGGCAATCATAAAATTCTGCTGCTGCAGGCTGATCTGCAATTGCTTGCTCACCGCCCGGTATACAAACGTTGCTCCTGCCGCGATCAACAGGAAAAAGATCGTGCCTTCACCGATGTATTGGGCTGTTTTTCTTTTCTTTTCTTCGTCTATCCTGGCCAGTTGGCTGGCATATTGCGGATCCTGTTGGTGAAGGTCGAGGATCTTATAATAAGCCATTTGCTCATTTTGACGGGTCAATGCAATATACCACCAGATCAATGCTGCGATGATATAGGCCAGGAGAATCCAGTAGATGCCAAAAATGAGTTTTATTTTCTTTGCTTTTCCCGGCATTTGTCTGGAAAATTTTAATTCGTTTAAGGTTCAACGTTATACTAAAACCTGTTCAATGTGACAGGTGTGTTGATAAGAATCAATTGTGCCATTAATTCCTTTTGTCCAGCCCCCAGGAAAGTTTACTGCGTAAAGTCTGTAAAAAGTTATTTTCATTCATGCGTATCAGGTTGATCCCAAAAGTTTCTTTTTTAACAGCCAGTTGAATTTCCTTGCTTACAATTTCACGACGGCTGTCGAGTGTACAGAGGAATCCATCTGTTCGTCCTTCTACTTCAAAGGAAACGATCGTATTGTCGGGCACGATGATGGGCCTGATGTTGAGGTTGTGCGGTGCCACTGGCGTGATCACAAAACTGGCACTGTCTGGAAATACGACCGGGCCATTACAACTGAGTGAGTAACCCGTAGATCCGGTTGGAGTAGCCACAATAAGACCATCGGCCCAATAGGTATTTAAAAATTCACCATTTAAATAAGTGTGAATTTTTATCATGGGGGAAGTGTCTTTTTTATGCAGGGAAAATTCATTCAAGGCATAAGGCGTTTCTCCAAACAATGGAATATTGGCATCCAGGTGAATGAGGGTTCTTTTATCCAAAACATACTTCCTGTTTACGATCGCATCCATGGCAGAGTGAATCTCTTCCTTTCCAATATTGGCCAGGAATCCAAGTCTTCCATAATTGATCCCCAGTACAGGAATGCCGGTATCTTTCACCAGTGTTACGGTATCCAGCATGGTACCATCACCGCCGAGGCTGATCATGCAATCGATGTTTGCATCAAGGTCGTCGCCCGAATGAAACGTAGAATATTTTCCTTCAATACGTACGGCTGAATAAAACTGGTTGAAAAAATCCTGGAAGAAAACGGGTTCTACCCCATGCCTGATCAATTCATCCAACAGGAGGTTGATATCCTGGAGCTGGTTATTTTCTACACCCCTGCTGTAAATGGCTATTTTCATAATTAATGATGGATTCGGTTTTAATTAAAAACCACCCTTTGCATGTAAAAATAACCCGTTTTCGCCTAATTGGTTAAAACTGTATTCCAGTTTAAAATTAAGGTCGTATAAGGTGAGTATATCGATGCCAAATCCTGTGCTATAGAGGAACCGGTTGTTCAGCCTGGTATCAAGTTCTTTACGGTTGTATACAATGCCGGCATCAGCGTATGTTTTTGCGAAAATGGTAAAGGGAATAAATGGAAGGGCTTTGATGCGAAAAGGTACCGGGATTTGGAATGAAATGATCTTTTTCTTGAGGGTATACTTTGCCAGAGAGGTCAATACGCCATCTATCACATAATATTCCAGTCCACGCAGATACAGGTCACTGTAACCGAAAGCTCTTTGATTGATATAAGCTGTTTTAAACGGCGCTTTTACATTGGCATTGAACTGAAAACTGCTGTTCCAGTTTCGGGAATGGGGAATGTATCTTGAATACCGGGCTTCAATGGAAACAGCGTTTATGCCCCCGGTTAAGCCCAGGCCTCTTTTCAAGATGGTTCCACCAAAAATTTTTCCTTTCAGCGGATAGTTGATGTTATCGGTATTGGTGTACTGGAAGGTATACGACAACTCCGGATAACCAACATATGTTTTATCTCCATTTAAATAGGCTGGATTGTATTTAGGATCGATGATGCTATCGCTGATATCGATATAATTATACCCCAGGCTGAAAATGTGTTTCCTGAAATAACCTCTCCGCAGTTGATATGATGCGGCGAGTGACAGGTTGTTCCTTGCAAAACCATCTGCTTTAAACAAAAGCAATTTATTATCGTAACTGGTCTTGTATTGTACTTCTCTCGATTGCGTATAACCGCCCGAAACTGAAAAGCCTTCTGTTAATGCAGAATTACTGTATGGTGCGGTATAGCTTACTGCAAAGGTCCTGGCATACCCGGTGAGTAAATATATCCTAAGTTGGTCGCCACGACCGCTGAGGTTATAGTGAGCGAATTTAGCTCCATAGATGACGCGGTTAAGGTCGGCGTTGTAATCATTCAACCACTCGTTCAGGTTTCGGTCAACCAACTTAAATTGAGGCGTAGGATAGATATACCATTTTTCTTTTACGATCACGTTAATGGAAATATCGGATCCTGTTGTGATCAATGGGATCACGGCCACTTCAGAAAAAAGGTTTGTATTGTAAATCAGAGCCCTCGATTGCTCAAGTGTTTCATAAAGCCTCGAAGCGCTAATTGAATCTCCAGTTTTAAAACGGATTTCGCGGAGGACGATATATGTCTTTGTTTTTTTATTGCCACTAACGGTGATGGATGCCACATGTAATTTGCTGGTTGAATCTGCTGCTACCATTGTACGGATGCCATC
>JAKQKY010000240.1 GCA_029560415.1 Bacteroidota bacterium
TTACGCCATTGAATGGTGGATTGGATTGGCCGGCCTCCTGATGATATTGAGTTCGTGGTTTCTTATCCGTTACCTGCAAATACCAAGAAACGGATTTACCGACCAGCAAGATCATCGGAAGAGTCATGAGGATGCTATGCAGGTTGAATCGCTCGTGATTGCTGAAACATTTTCTGGAACAGCAGGCACGGTTGAACAAGGTTTTGGTGGAGGAAGTTTTGGCGGTGGCGGATCTACCGGAACTTTTTAATTAATTTTGTGTCATTAATCAAGATACATTGAGCACCATATTGATCATAGATGATGAAGAAAAACTTCGGTCCTTACTTACCCGTATTATAAAACTGGAGGGGTTTGAAGTGTTGGAAGCCGCCACGTTAAAAGCTGGTCTTAAGGTATTAGAAAAAGAGCCGGTAGATGTCGTTTTATGTGATGTAAAACTACCAGACGGAAGTGGTGTTGATTTTGTTTCTGTTGTAAAATCAAAATCTATAGCTACTGAGATCATCTTACTAACGGCGTATGGAAATATACCCGATGGTGTACAAGCCATGAAACTTGGTGCCTTTGATTATATAACCAAGGGTGATGACAATGATAAGATCATCCCATTATTGACTCGTGCCGTAGAAAAAGTACAGTTGCAGAAAAGAGTAACCCAGCTCGAAAAGCAGGTTGGCAAACAATATGCATTTGAAAATATTCTTGGTACTTCTCCATTGATACTCGATGCCATTCATTTAGCAAAGAAAGTTGCCCAAACAGAAGCTACGGTTTTATTACTTGGTGAAACCGGCACAGGCAAGGAAGTTTTTGCGCAGGCCATTCACCATGGAAGCAAACGTTCTGGCAAGCCTTTCATAGCACTCAACTGCAGCGCATTTGGAAAGGAACTTTTGGAAAGTGAAATTTTCGGTCATAAGGCCGGCGCTTTTACCGGGGCAGTAAAAGATAAGAAAGGTTTGATCGAAGAGGCTTCTACGGGAACTTTATTCCTGGATGAGATAGGTGAAATGCACATCGACCTGCAGGCAAAACTGTTACGTGTACTCGAAACCAATGAGTTTATCAAAGTTGGAGATACGAAATCAACCAAAGTAGATGTTCGCATTATTGCAGCCACTAACCGAAACCTTTCAAATGATGTTGAGGCGGGAAAATTCAGGGAAGACCTGTTTTACCGGATCAATGTTTTTACCATTACATTACCTGCTTTGCGTGACCGTAAAAAGGATATTGCTTTACTTGCCGAACATTTTGCCAGCTTATTTGCAGGTAAAACGAATAGCCGTATCAAGCCCATCAGCCAGGCGCTAATTGAACAACTGCAGGCGCATCCCTGGAAAGGAAATATCAGGGAATTGAAAAATGTAATTGAAAGGGCTGTGATACTTTCTGAACATAATGAACTTGCCATTTCGGACCTTCCTGTTGATATGCAGTTTGTACAAACTCAACCTGGAGGTGTGTCAGCCTTTGATCTTTCCAGTGTAGAGAAATTACATATTCAACGGGTACTGAATCATACCAAAGGAAATAAAACGGAAGCTGCCCGATTACTAAATATCGGCTTAACAACCTTATACAGGAAGATCGAAGAATATCATATCTCCTGACCTTCATCCTTCCAATTTGATAAACACCCTTCCAAAACGGATTGGTATTTCCTGCTGCCGAATAATTCCCACTGAAGTAAAGATTACTTGTGATCCTTATCCAATAAGGGTTGTAGATGTATTGTCTGATAAGTACTCCTTAACGGCATGGCCTTTGGCCTATTTGCTCCAAATCAAATTATCATGAGATCGTATTATCGGTTGACGAGAAGAAACATTAAAACATACCATGTAGTGCATGGAGTATTTGCCATGCTTTTCCTGGCAGGCATTCTTTACAGGTTAGCTTGAATTCTTCGATAAGTATAATACTACAAGTTGTTTTACTATAGATCAAGTTACTAGATATGACTAATGTCATATCTGACAACATAAAGGTCATGAAGTTGCCAGAGGCAGGGAATTAAATTTAAACGATGAATGAAAAAAAGGGTGACAAAAAGGGATGTTGCAATGATAACGGTGCTGTGGATCGCTATGCTCATCCTCATTTACCTGGTGATCATGAAAATAAGATTACTGATACATTACCTAATCATTTAAAATACAAAACATGCTGATGACTTTCTTACTTATACTGGCAATGCTTATAGGTTTTGCCTTGTTGTTTAAAACGATTGACTTCTTCGAAAAAATGTAAATATTATGATAGCAACACTTTTTATAATCTCGATAGGGGTATTTATATACCTGTTATATGTTTTAATAAAACCAGAAAAATTTTAACCTTTTAAAGCGAATCAGATGAACACAGAATTAACAGGTGTGATCGTAACCTTCCTGCTGACTGTATTGCTAGCATACCCGCTAGGAAAATACATTGCAAAAGTTTTTGCAGGGGAAAGAACGATTACAGATTTTATGAATCCGTTAGAACGACTCATTTTTCGTTTTACAGGGATTGATTCAAACAAGGGAATGAACTGGAAAGAATTTTTGAAAGCCATGTTAGCCATTAATATGCTATGGCTTTTCTATGCATTCTTTCTCCTGCTTAACCAGGGAAATCTTCCGTTAAACCCGGATGGGAATCCCGATATGACTGCGGATCTTAGCTTTAACACTGCCATCAGTTTTTTGGTGAATTGTAACCTACAGCACTACTCTGGTGAAAGTGGTTTAACATACCTGACTCAATTATTTGTGATCACATTTTTACAATTTGTGAGTGCCGCGACAGGTATTGCTGGAGCCGTTGCGTTGTTTAATGGATTAAAACATAAGACCACCGACAACCTGGGAAATTTCTGGAGCATTTTTACAAAATCCATCACCAGGTTATTGTTGCCACTTTGTATTGTAATGGCCATATTACTTGCATTCAATGGTTCACCGGCAAGTTATGATGGAAAAGATACCATTACAACTTTACAAGGAGATACCGTACAGGTTTCACGCGGTCCCGCTGCAGGTATGATTGCCATTAAGCATCTTGGCACTAACGGTGGGGGATGGTTTGGTGTTAACTCGGCTCACCCGCTGGAGAATCCAAATTACTTCAGCAATATGCTCGAATTGATTGCACAGGTACTTATACCCATTGCAATGCTGTTTGCTTTGGGCTTTTATATTAAAAGGAAAAAATTTGCCTGGATGATCTTTGGGATCATGACGGTGGGAATGTTATTTCTCGTGATTCCAACCATGCACTGGGAAATGCAGGGTAGTCCTGCCATTGAAAAATTAGGCGTGATGCAGGCAACAGGCGCCATGGAAGGTAAAGAGGTAAGGTTCGGTCCCGCTGCGTCTGGTTACTGGAGTATTGTTACTACCATCATTTCTACCGGTTCTGTAAATAGTATGCATGATAGTTCGATGCCATTGTCTGGCATGATGCAAATGCTTGGTATGCTCATCAATGCATTTTATGGTGGATGCGGTGTTGGCATACTAAACTATTTCATCTACATCATCATTGCTGTATTCATAGGAGGTCTGATGGTTGGAAGAACACCTGAATTCATGGGACATAAAGTAGAAGCACGGGAAGTGAAGATCGCTGCATTGGTTACTTTGTTATCAGCTTTCTTAATCAAAGGAGGAACTGCATTGGCTGCATATTATTTTGTTCATCACGGTAATGCAGCATGGGCAGTGCAACCCGCCAACTGGCTGAACAATCCCGGCAATCATGGATTTTCTGAAATGTTTTATGAATTCACTTCTGCCAACGCCAATAACGGCAGTGGTTTTGAAGGACTGGGTGATAACAATGTTTTCTGGAATGTTACTACAGGATTTGTATTGCTGTTAGGCAGGTTCTTGCCGATCATTGGGCCGATAGCCATCATAGGATTATTGGCAAAGAAAAAATATATCCCCGAATCTTCCGGCACATTGAAAGTAGATTCCCTCACTTTCGGCATGTTGACTTTTGCCATTATCATCATCATAACTGCATTGTCTTATTTCCCTCCACTGGTGTTGGGCCCGATCGCAGAATACCTGGGGATGTAGTTTTAAAGAAAGAATAATTGAACAAGCGAATAAAATATATTAAGATGTCTAAACATAAAAAAAGCAGCAGGTTGTTCGAACCATCCCTTGTATCAGGGGCGCTAAAGCAATCCTTTGTAAAACTCAACCCGGTTGTAATGCTGAAGAACCCGGTCATGTTCACCGTATACGTAGGAACACTCATCATGTTGGGAGTATGTATCTGGATAGGTACAGGCGTAACCAGCCAGGGATCACTTGCATACAACCTCACCATTTTTGCGGTGCTGTTCATTACTTTGTTGTTTGCCAATTTTGCAGAAGCGATTGCAGAAGCTAGGGGCAAAGCGCAAGCCGATAGCCTGAGGAAAACGAGGGAGGACACACCTGCTAAAAAAGTTTTCGCAGTGGGTGAAATGTATGTGAATGAAGTAAAAGTCGTTCCATCATCCCAGTTGATTAAAGGTGATATGTTTATCTGTGAAGCAGGTGATACCATACCGATGGATGGAGAGATCATTAAAGGAATTGCCACGATAGATGAAAGTGCCATTACCGGGGAGAGTGCTCCTGTTATCAGGGAAGCGGGTGGCGATAAGTCATCTGTAACCGGTGGTACAAAAGTATTATCCGACAAGATAACGGTAAGGGTTACCACCGATGCAGGCGAGAGTTTTTTAGATAAAATGATTGCCCTGGTTGAAGGAGCATCCAGGCAAAAAACACCCAACGAAATAGCATTGACCATTTTGCTGGCAAGTTTCACCATCATCTTCCTGATAGTAGTAGTAACACTAAAACCTTTTGCAGATTATGCCAACACGCCAATCACCATTGCAGCATTTGTGTCTTTATATGTGTGTTTAATTCCGACAACAATCGGTGGATTGTTAAGTGCCATTGGCATTGCAGGTATGGACAGGGCATTGCGTGCCAACGTGATCACTAAAAGCGGCAAGGCTGTAGAAACGGCTGGTGACCTGGATACGCTGTTGCTGGATAAAACGGGTACCATCACCATCGGTAATCGTAAAGCCACACACTTTTACCCGGCCAATGGAGTGGATGCAGCCAATTTTACAGAAGCTTGTGCTTTATCCTCACTGGCAGATCAAACACCAGAAGGAAAATCAATCATAGAGCTGGCCAAAACAGATGTGAATAGTTTTAATACACAAGGCGCCAGGTTTATAGAATTTACAGCTGAAACCAGGAGCAGTGGCATCGACCTGCCCTCTGGTATCAAAATTCGCAAGGGAGCTTTTGATGCAATCAGGAATATGGTGATCAAAGCTGGCAATTCTTTTCCTGCTGATACAGAATCACAGGTGAAAATAATTTCTTCCAATGGTGGAACGCCGCTGGTGGTTTGTCAGAACAATCAAGCACTTGGCGTGATTGAATTACAGGATATCATTAAACCCGGCATACAGGAACGTTTTGAGCGGTTAAGAAAAATGGGTGTGAAAACGGTGATGGTTACCGGCGATAATCCGCTAACTGCAAAATTTATTGCAGAAAAAGCCGGTGTGGATGATTTTATTGCAGAAGCAAAACCGGAAGATAAAATGAATTACATCAAGCAGGAGCAACAGGCAGGAAAATTGGTTGCCATGATGGGCGATGGAACCAATGATGCTCCTGCATTGGCCCAGGCAGATGTTGGCGTGGCCATGAACAGTGGAACGGCCGCTGCAAAAGAAGCGGGCAATATGGTTGACCTTGACAATGATCCAACAAAATTGATCGAAATCGTTGAGATCGGGAAACAATTATTAATGACCAGGGGAACCCTCACTACCTTCTCAATTGCTAACGATGTTGCCAAGTATTTTGCCATTGTTCCGGCTTTGTTCATTGGATCGATCCCGGCATTGCAGGCGTTGAACATAATGCGTCTACACAGTCCCGAAAGCGCCATCCTTTCAGCAGTTATATTTAATGCCATTATCATTCCGATGTTGATACCACTGGCTTTGAAAGGAGTTGTTTACAAACCCATTGGTGCCAGTGCATTGCTAAGAAGGAATTTGTTGATCTATGGCCTTGGAGGAATATTGGTTCCGTTCATCGGCATTAAGATCATCGACCTGGCTGTAGCATTATTTATTTAAAAGTTAAAAATTGAATCATGAAAAAATATGTTTGGCCATCCGTAAAACTTACCATTGTTTTTATCATTCTTTGTGCAGTGCTTTATCCCTTGTTTATTGCAGGGGTTGCCAAACTGGCCCCAGGCGGAGGCAAAGGAGAAACCATCTCTGTGAATGGTAAAATCGTGGGGTATGCGAATATTGGTCAGGAATTTACAGATGATAAATACTTCCAGGGGCGGACTTCTGCTGTAGATTACAATGCGGCAGGCTCAGGAGGTTCAAACAAAGGACCTTCTAACCCTGATTATTTAAAACTGGTACAGGAAAGGATCGATAGTTTTTTAGTGCATAACCCTTCTGTAAAGAAGGAGGAGATTCCTGCAGAACTGGTAACGGCATCGGGTAGTGGCCTGGATCCTGACCTGTCACCCCTGGGTGCCAAAGTGCAGGTAAAACGTATTGCAGCAGTTCGTAAACTGGAGGAGTCGAAAATTATAAATCTCATCGACAAACAAACGGAAAAGCCATTGATGGGAATGTTTGGTCCACCTAAAGTGAATGTATTGAAATTGAATATTGAATTGGATAAATTAAAATAACAACAGACAAATAAAATGATCAAGGTGAAAAAGATTTTATTAGGAATATTGTTTATGACAGGCACAAATGTATTTGCCCAGGATTCGGTTAAATTAGCTACTGCAGCAAGTCCTGTCACATTCAGCGGTTATGTAGAAGCCTACTATCAATATGATTTTAATAAGCCTGCAGATAATAACAGGCCTGGCTTTATATATAGCCATAACCGGCACAACGAGTTCAACCTGAACCTTGGATTTATAAAAGGAAGTTATAGTGCTGATCGGGTAAGGGCAAACATCGCCATGGCAACCGGTACATACATGAATGCAAACTATGCTGCTGAAACCGGCGTACTGAAAAATATCTATGAAGCCAATGCTGGAATAAAAATTTCCAAAAAGAAAAATCTCTGGATAGATGCAGGTATTTTTTCATCGCATATTGGTTTTGAAAGTGCGATATCAAAAGATTGCTGGACACTCACCAGGAGCATGCTTGCCGATAATAGTCCATATTTTGAAAGCGGCGCAAAAATTACTTATACAACCAATAACAATAAGTGGATCGTAAGCGGCCTGTTATTAAATGGCTGGCAACGCATTAAAAGGGTGGATGATAATTCACTGATGAGTTATGGAACACAAGTGCAGTTTAAACCCAACGCCACTACAACCCTTAATTACAGCAGCTTTATAGGAACCGATAAGCCGGATAGTAGCCGTCAATGGCGATATTTTCATAACTTATATGGCATATTCAATGTTACCAGCAAATTTGGAATTATTGCCGGATTTGATATTGGCTCAGAACAAAAAGCAAAAGGAAGTTCCAGTATGAATACCTGGTATTCTCCTGTGCTGATCCTGAAATATGCTGTCAACGATGCTTGGGCTTTAGCAGCGAGGGGAGAATATTATTACGATAAGAACGGGGTAATCATTGCAAGTGGAACACCAAATGGTTTTCAAACTGCTGGCTTTTCTCTTAACATTGATTATATGCCGGCATCAAATGCAGTGTTGCGTCTTGAAGCAAGAACATTGAACAGTAAAGATGATGTTTTTGTAAAGGCAAACGGGATCAGCAATAACAATACATTTATAACAACATCTATTGCGGTAAGCTTTTAAAAAATGCCCGAACAGGAAAAAAATGCGGAACAATTTTTAAACCTGATCCGCAAAAGCAGGCGGGGAAAGTTTAAGATCTACATCGGTATGAGTGCCGGTGTGGGTAAAACATATCGCATGTTGCAGGAAGCTGCAACCCTGCTCCGCAACGGCGTAGATGTGAAGATAGGTTACATCGAAACGCATAACAGGAAAGAAACCCATGAGCTCCTGGAGGGACTACCGGTAATACCCAGGCGAACATTATTTTATAAGGGCAAGGAACTGGATGAGTTTGATGTGCAGGCCGTATTAAACCTGCATCCTGAAGTAGTTATTGTAGACGAACTGGCACATAGCAATATAGAAGGAAGCAAGAATGAAAAGCGCTGGCAGGATGTGATGGATATACTCGATGCCGGTATCAATGTGATCAGCGCTGTAAATATTCAGCACATTGAAAGTCTTCACCAGGATATTAAGGAAATTACGGGCATTGATGTAACCGAGCGTGTACCCGACAGCGTTTTACGGGAAGCAGATGAAGTAGTGAATATCGATCTTACTGCCGACGAACTGGTGACACGTTTGAAAGAGGGAAAGATTTATTCGAAAGACAAAATAGAGCTGGCCCTGCGCAATTTCTTCCAGGGCGAAAGGATACTGCAACTAAGAGAGCTGGCATTGAAGGAAGTGGCTTCACAGGTGGAAAGGAAGATTGAAACTGAACTGCCAAGGAATGCTCACCTGCGCCAGGAGCGATTTATGGCATGCATCAGCAGTAACCATGAGGTTGCCAGGAAAGTGATTCGAAAAACGGCCAGGCTTGCTTCTTACTATAACAGTAAATGGTACCTGCTGTATGTGCAAACGCCAAAGGAGCAGGGCGACAAGATCGGCCTTGCAGCACAAAGGCATTTGATCAATAATTTTAAACTGGCAACAGAACTTGGTGGAGAAATCATCCGCATGCAAAGCAGTAATATAGCCAAAGGCATTATAGAAGCTACTGCTCAACACCAGGTTACCACCATCTGCATCGGTAAACCCCATATGAACCTGTTCAATATCATTCTTAATACAGCCGTGTTTAACCAGCTATTGCAAAAATTATCGGAAGAAGACATTGATATTGTAATTTTATCCTAGCATCATGAAACTGAAAACGAAACTTTCATTGGGCATTTCTTTCCTGTTTGTAGTGATCCTTACATTCGGGATATTATCTGTTTTTTATATTAACCGTCTTAGTAGTCAATCCGGGCAAGTATTGAAGAATAACCACGAATCGCTTGTGTACAGTAACAACATGCTGAAAGCGCTTGAAGAAATTCCTGCAAATTCGGATGCTAAAAACTTATTTGAAATAAACCTGCAAAAACAGGAAGCCAATATTACCGAACCCGGGGAAAAGGAAGCTACTTCAGCGCTCAGAAAAAACTTCAACGAGTTAATAAGTACTCCATTTGATTCGGGTAATTATGTAGAGATCCGTCAGTCCATTCAGGCGATCAACGACCTCAACCAGCAGGCGATACTGCGTAAGAACGATGCTGCCCGGAAAACGGCTGAAGACGCCAACCTATGGCTGACCGTTATATTTTCAGTATTGATCATTATCACATTTACTTTCGTCATAAACTTTCCTTCTGTTATTTCTAATCCAATCAGGATATTGAACAATGGTATCAGTGAAATTGCCAATAAGAATTATCATAAAAGAATTCACCTGGATAAGGGTGACGAATTTGGTGAACTGGCGCAGGCTTTCAATAGCATGGCCGAAAAGCTGGATGAATATGAGAACAGCAATATGGCCAAGCTCCAGTTTGAAAAAAGCCGCATTGAAACGATCATCAATCAAATGAAGGATGGCATCATTGGCCTTGATGGAAAAAAG
Organism: Bacteroidota bacterium; assembly: GCA_029560415.1. Taxonomy (GTDB): domain Bacteria; phylum Bacteroidota; class Bacteroidia; order Chitinophagales; family Chitinophagaceae; genus Ferruginibacter. The sequence continues at coordinate 9,740 of JAKQKY010000240.1, forward strand.
AATATTCTTTTTTTAAATGCGGTTGCCGAAAAATTACTTGGTTTAAAAGAGTTGGATATCATTGGGCAATATGCGGCCGATGTAGCATTGAGGAACGACCTGATGCGAAAGCTTTTACAACCCGGCGTTCAAAAAGAAATAAAAATATTCGCCGATGACAAAGAAAGTTATTTTAATAAAGATGTATTAGATGTAACCAGTAAAGAGCAAGTGATCGGCCAGGTGATTGTATTGCGCAACATCACGCCGTTTCATGAACTCAATGAAGCTAAAACCAACTTCATTGCAACAGTTTCGCATGAATTAAAAACGCCGATCTCATCTATTAAAATGAGTGCTACTTTATTGGAAGATATGCGGGTAGGCACTTTGAATGAGGAGCAGGCCGGGCTGGTGAAAAGTATTTACGATGATTCTGACCGCTTATTAAAGATTACCGGTGAATTGCTGAATATGAGCCAGGTGGAAACAGGCAAGATTGAATTGAAACTGCAGCCATCCGATCCTGTTAGTATTGTTGAGATGGCTCTTGAGTCGGTGCAGTTCGGCTTACAACAAAAACAGATCAGCCTTCAGAAGCATATCGCAGAGAAGCTTCCAAAGGTATATGCCGATATGGAAAAGACCTCGTGGGTATTGATCAACTTTCTTACCAATGCCATTCAGTATTCGCCTGTAAAAGGGGCCATTGAGGTGAATGTTCGCTGTATTAACAGGGTTGTTCAGTTTTCTGTAAAAGACAACGGGAAAGGCATTGAAGAAAAATACCTGCCAAAAATATTCGATCGTTATTTTAAAGTACCTGGCAGTAGCAAAACGGGAACAGGCCTCGGGCTGGCCATTTCAAGGGAGTTCATAGAAGCACAAGGCGGCAGCATTCATGCCGAAAGCGAACTGGGTTTGGGAAGTAATTTTTATTTTGAATTAAATGTTTCCTGATTGTGATTTCCATCCTCGCCGGTCAGATATTTACATTACATTTCTTGCTATTTACCCAAGATAAATTTTGACAAACCCTCGATCATGATGCCGGGAATCATCAAGGAAGGATCATTGTAAGTTTTGATATTTTCCTGTGTTTCTGCATCTGCTATTTTCAACACATGATTCATGTTTTCCACGATCAGCAATTTTGCTTCAGGTTTTGCTTTGGCCAGCCGGTTGGCATCGTCTACGCTTACCTGTATGTCGGTGGTACCCTGGATGATCATAACGGGGATGGTAAGTTTCTTGATTTCTACTTGTGGATCATATGCGAACCAGCTAATCAGGTAACGTTGTATACTCGGTCTGAAAAGAGATCCCAGCATTGGATTATATGATGTTATGGTTTGCCCGCTTTTCAGGCTGTCGAGTCCCTTATAAGCCTGGTCTTTAATGCCCTGCGGTTGGGTGATCAATTGTTGCTTGATGAGAATGTCAGCCGATTGACCTGGCCCTGACACCGAAATGAATTTATCGGCCATCCCGTTTGCGGCCATCATGCCGAGCAAAGATCCCTCACTGTGACCAATAACCGAAATATTCACAAACCGTTTATCTTTCTTTAATTGGGTAAGCCAGCCTTTTGCATCGTTCATAAAATCATCAAAACGAAGGTCTTTCTCTTTGATCCCTGCAGCCACACTGGCACCTATGCCTCTTTTATCGTAGCGTAAACTTGCGATGCCTTTTCCTGCCAATTCATGAGCCATTTGCAACAGGGAGTTATTTTTCATCATGGTATTGTTGCCATCCCGGTCTGTAGGTCCCGAGCCCGCTATAATAAGTGCCACCGGCCCGGTTTTGAATGAGACGGGTAACGTCATGGTTCCAAAAAGATCACCTCGTTCGGTATGAAGTGTTACGGGTGATTCCACATAGTTGCTGTCTGCAATGTTACCAGCAACAGTGGTCAACTTAAAAATAAATAACAAAGAAAAAAGAATTGCCTGCTTCATGAAGAACATATTTATTTAAAGGTACATGCTTTAATGCGTAATGTTAAATCATGAATGAAATTTGGATTCATATTAACGCATTGTAAATACCGTTCAGTTAATGAATATGCCTGCTCAGAGAAGTTTATTTCCGGGTAACATAATTTTAAAGTTTATTTGTGTTGATCTGTGGCATAATCTTGGCTGCTGATATGTTTCACTTTCAAACTTCCCTGGTATGTACAAATATTTTGTTCTTTTGTTATTAATTATCCCTGCTTCGATAGCTGCACAAACCAGTAAAATGGACCAGGAGCATGAGAATTTCTTTCGGTTTGGTGGCAAGGCTGGTATCAATATCAATAAAGTGTCTGGACAATCGTATAAAGAAGGATTCAAATATAATTTTCAATTAGGCGGTTTTCTTCAGTTTAATTTCAGTAATCGATTTGGCATTCAACCAGAAGTAAATTTTGTGCAGTCAGCAGCGGAGTTTACAACTGATGGAACTGTTGTTTATGATGACATTTTTGGTGGGGGCGGGCAACATAAAGCCAAATTAAATTACCTGGAAGTACCCCTTTTACTGAATATCAATATTGGTCCGAGCAAACGCTTCAAGTTCCAGGTGGGCCCGGCATACGGGGGATTGTTGAAACAAACTGTTGACAGCCTCAAGACCAATGGAAACATCTACAAAAAAAGCGAATGGAGTGCCATAGCTGGTTTGTGGCTGCAAGTGCCGGTACTTAACCTTGGCATCAGGTTTAAACAAGGACTTACCAATATCAATGCCATCGACAACCGGCAAAGCTGGAAGAACCAATCCTTCCAGGCTTTTATCGGGGTGACTTTTTAAACAGGTTGCGTGGTTGAAAAAACGGGCTGAACGGCCCTTTTTTTATGCGCATAAGTGGTAATTTGTATCACTAAATGTAAAGTATGCAACCCGTTCGTGCCGAAAACCTGATCATCATCGATATTGAAACAGCAGCTGAAAACGCCTCTTATTCTGATATGCCAGAAACATGGCAGGAACTATGGGAAGAAAAAACTGCACGATCCTTACCCGAAGGGATAAACGCAGCTGAATTTTACCCGATGCGGGCTGGGGTAATGGCTGAGTTTGCAAAGATCATCTGTATCAGCATCGGATATTTTAATAAGGAGACAACGCTGCACATGCGCATCAAATCATTCTACGGGCATGATGAGAAAAAATTACTGCAGGATTTCCTGGCAACAATACAGAAGATTGAAAGCATCAATAATAAATGGTGTTTTGCAGGTCATAACATCCGTGAATTTGATATTCCTTTTATCTGCCGTCGTTTACTTATTAATAACATCAGCATACCGCAATACCTGGATTTTCAAAACATGAAACCGTGGGAAACCAATATCGTAGATACATTTCAATACTGGCGGTTTGGAGATTATAAAAATTATACTTCCTTGAAATTACTTGCTGCCGCCATGAAAGTACCTTCATCCAAAGATGATATTGATGGGAGCATGGTAGGTGAATTATATTGGTCGGGCGATGAGCAACAGCGGGAGATCAATCTGAAACGGATCGTCAATTACTGCCAGAAGGATGTAATTACAACAGGCAATATTATCCTGCGGTTTAAAAACATTCCTTTAATTCACCCGGATGATATTAACATAATAGAATAAAAAAAGCCCTGAAAATTTTCAGGGCTTTTTTTTCTGATAAACTATTTTCTATTGGATCAACAATTGTTTGCTGATCACTGCTCCATCTTCCTGGATATTTAAGGTATACATTCCTTTCGCAAACCGGTTTACGGGTATCTGAATATTAGATTCAGCACTGTTCAATTGTAGCATGATCTTCCCCTGCATGTCTGATATGGAAATGAGGGCTGCTTTATTGCTGGTTTTTGAAATATTCAATTGTATGAAATCAGTTGCTGGATTTGGTGTAAGTAATACTTCAAAGTCTGCCGTAAATAAAGCTGTCCTGGTAGCACTGTAATCAAACCGGTTATCAAGATCATACTGCTTCAGCCTGTAAAAATTCATTCCTTTTGATGGCGTATAATCGGTAGCGTTATACGTTAATGAATTGCTGCTGAAACCTGCAGCATTTACCCTGCTGATGTCTTTCCAGTTTCTGCCATCAGTTGATTGCTGAATGATATAATGACTGCTATTGGTTTCCTGTGCACTGGTCCATTTTAATAAAACTTTGGTTCCCGATTTTTGCACCGTAAAGTTGCTAAGCTTCACTGGTATTACGCCTGAAGCCGTTGCGCCAAAAGTGAAAGGACTGAATGAGGATACACCTGTTACGGTAACGCTTCCGTTGGTTGTGGTATTTCCACCACCCGGTGTTCCGGCAAGGTCATTCCAGTCTATCGTTCCAAAGTGAGCCATGCGAATTGCCGCCGGCGCATTGACCTGGCTTGCAGCATCGGTGTAATTGAATGTAAGGTCAACCGTACCTGCTAACGCCTGGGTGATGATCCAATGTTCTAGCCGGCTTACTTCGTAATTGGGAAAGCCTGAAAGGGTAGTTGGGTTGATGGTATACGTACCATATCCGTTATTGAAATATTGTGTTGTGTATGTATTAGAAGCCGATAAGTTGGCCATGCTAACGGGAGCGTATTTATTTCCTTTGCCCGAATGAAAAGTAAAAGCGGTGGAGCCTGTGCGGGCCAACCGGCCATCGACAAAAGAAGCTGCAGAACCACCACTAACGGTTGCGCCTGCCTGCAGAGAAAGTGTTTTGCCCGAAGCCACTACGATCTTTCCTTTGGTTAACGTTAACGAACCTGTTACAGGTATATCATCCGCAATAAAGATTGAATCTCTTGCAAAGGCTGCGTCAAAAGCTACGGTTAAATTATTCAATAGTGATGTTGGTGTGAAGCGTAACGTTCCGCCATTGGTTGTTCCGGTAGATTTTAAGATGCTGATATTACCGCCATTGGTTTCTATCAAACCCCTGGCAGAAGTTGTTGACGCCGCACCTGCAACCAGGCTCAGGCGACTACCCGATCCAATATTGAATACTGCTACAGGAGCACTGGCAGCTTGTATATTTAATTGAAGTCCGCCGCCCGATGGATTACCCAACACCAGGTTAGTACTACCGGCAAGCTGTACCTGCGGGAATGGTGCAGTGCTGCTGTCGGTTCTTAACCTGAATAACAACATGTCGGTACCGTTGCCGGTTATGGTTGGCGTACCGATAGGGTTACTGATCTCAAGGGTGATCCTTCCATTGTCGCCGGCAGGAGATGGTTCAAAACTTCCGGCATTCAAAAAATCAAAGTTTCCTGAAAGCCTGATGGTTGAAAATGGATTGCTGGTTGCACCATTGAAGTTCTGAACAGAGTTAATCACCAGGTCGCCCCTCACTGTTGTGGTACCAGGCGATAATATTTTAATTCCATCGCTCAACACGAGGTTATAATAGGAAATGGCTGGTGGCCTGATGGTATCCAGGTTGCTTAAACCCGTTTGGGCAAAGGCTACGGTAGACCCTGTTGCCAGGTTATTCAGGAATGGACGGCGGTTGTTCTGTAAGGCCAGCACGCCATTATTTTGTACATCAATCCTGGTCGCCGAGGTTACAGAATCCACTCCAGGTAAAACGGCAAATATAAGAGGGTCGGTTCCATTGCCCACTATAACCCTGGAGCTGTTTCCGGCACCTGTTACATTCCAAACCCCGGTATAAAACGCATTGGCCTGGTTAACGATATTAAAAAGCTGGTAGGCATCAGTGAAATTTGCCGGACTGGCACCACTACCAATTAAAGTTGAGCTCCATGAACCTGTATTTTGCAGACCCAGGACGGCCTTGGTATTATAATAATTCTGGAAAACCCCACCCGTTACCGTTACCACTGCATTGGATGCAGCTCCTCCGCCGCTATTGGTTACGGTTCCGTTTATTGCACCCTGGGGAGCGGTTGCTGCGATGCGAACATAAACCAGTGTTGCACTTAAAGAAGCTGACGTATATGGTACATTAATACTGCCGGCAAATCCTCCGACACTGGTCAGTGAAACTTCAAGACCTGCAGAAGCCAGTACATTGATATTGCCTGGAAACCCGTTTAAATTAAATCCGGTGAGGGTATAAGATACTGCTGCAGATGCAACTCCTGTATTGGTTGTGAGGTTGGTAATGTTTGGTCCTGCAGATAGCGCAGGAAGCGGTGTTCCGCAAGTGCTAAGCGCTGAACCTGTATTTCGGGCCAATGCTATGGCGGAGGAAAAATCCGTAGCATTGTCGTTGTTATCGGTACATCCGTTAGTTGCCCTTACAAGGCTTGCCGCACTGGAAGCTGCATTGGGTGTAGGCCCGCTTCCTTCAAAGCAATTGGCAGTACTTCCAAACCCAACATAGTCCACGATGCTAGCCACAAATGGAGGAGGACATTGTGTACCCGTTAAAGCGGTGGTACTATTTACCAGGGCCACTTTACCTGCCGTAGCACTCATGGCGATCTGTGGGGTTGCCGTTGCATCTGGCGTTGGAAGGGCGATGCCGTTTGCTCCGGCAGAACTCATCTGCAACAGGAAATATTGCCCGCTTTGCAGGGTCACCGCGGGAAGATCCGACTTTGACCAACTGGTACCTGCAGCACTGGCATATTGAACCGAATAACCCGAAAGGCTGATCGGGGAAGTCGTTTGATTGAATAATTCTACAAAATCTGCCTGGTAGGTAGCACCGGCATTGCCGCCTGCTCCGTAAACCTGGCTGATAACGAGTCCCTGGCTGCTGGCAGCAAAACAGGAAGCCATTAAGATCATCAGTGTAAAAAATTGCTTCATATTAGAATTAATTTATGTGACAAAAATATGTAAGTACGTGATTAAAACAACAAGGGTTGAGATGATTGGCATCATAGAAAATAATAATCCCCCTTAAAAGGAGGATTATTTTATTCAATTTACTAAAATAATTTTGAATCTAGTCGATTCTTTTTACCATGGTAATGTATACCGGGAAGTGATCACTGTAACCATAGTTATATACATTGCCATCCCAGGTTCTTTTGCTGTATCCCCTGTATTTACCTGTTTTTTGTACCAGGAACTCCTTGTTGAAAATGGTGGCCTTGTGATAATAATATCCTTTTTGATCTTTATTCAGCCAGGCTCCTGAACACAGAACCTGGTCAAATAATCCCCATGCATCCTGGTATGGTGAAGTTCCAATGCCATTTTTATAAAAATCTAACCAGGGATTGAAGATATCATTTGATTTAACTTCTTTCATCTTTCCTTTGGCGCCAAGTACTTTGGTCAAACTTGGACTAACCGGATCATCATTCAGATCACCCATGATCAGGATCTTGGTAGATTGATTGATGGCCATCAAAGAATCTACCCTTTTTTTAACCACGCCGGCAGCCGCAGCCCTGGCAGGAATGGAACGTTCTTCACCACCCGAACGGGAAGGCCAGTGATTCACAAATATATGTACCGTATCTCCATCCAATATTCCCTTGACATATAAGACATCGCGGGTGAAATAAGAGTCTTTACTGCCGCCCGGTAATTGAACGAACAGGGGAGCGCTGGAAATAACGCTCAGGTATTTTGGATTGTATAACAAGCCAACATCAACGCCTCTGCGATCTGGGGAATCGTAATGCACAAATTTTAATTTGCGGTCTTTAAGTTTGGCAGAATGCACCAGGTCGTTAAGAACAGTATCATTCTCAATTTCCGCAACACCGATCATGGCAACACCATCCGGGTTGATCTCTGTACCCATTTGGGAAATAACAGATGAAAGCCTTTCTATCTTATCAAGGTAAACATGCGTATTATATTGACGGGCACTGTTGGGAAGGAACTCTTCATCATCTACAACCGGGTTATTAATGGTGTCGTAGTAGTTCTCAAGATTGTAAAATCCTATGACAGAAACCTTGTATTTATGTTGCTGTGAATAGGCTGAAACACTGATTATCAGTATGGTTGCAGCGAAGAAAAGTTTTTTCATATTTTATAAATGTCGCCAAAGGTAGTTATATGATCTATATGAAATCGTTATGTGAATATTATATTTATTAAAAAGCAGCATTTTATTATTAATATTCATCTTGTAGCTGTACTTTTGCGCCTCTTAATAAAAAACTGCTATGTTATTTAGACAATTAAAAACACCTGCTTTACTGTTCTCCATGATGTTGATTTCGGGTGCAACTTTCTCCCAGGTTACGGGAAAAGATAAGCCCGTTGTAGATACAACCCTCCACGACGAGATCAAGGAAGCCGTTTCTGACAACATCCCGGTTATTTCCCTGGATGAGAATGATGGACAGGACGGAAGCGCTCAAAACATATCTTCACAATTGAGTGCCGGAAGAGATCCTTTTATCAATGCTGCAAATTTTAAATTCAATGCCGTTCGTTTCAGGGTTCGTGGTTATGATGCCGACCTTTTTGGAACTTTTATGAATGGTGCCCCGATGGAAAATCTCGATAATGGATTTACACCATACGGTCTTTGGGGTGGTTTAAATGATGTTTTGCGTAACCGCGATAACTCTCATGGTCTTCGTCCAACGCCATATGCATTCGGTGACCTGGGTGGATTGAATTATATGGATAGCAGGGCTTCTTACCAACGTAAACAAACCAGTATCAATTACGCGATCTCTAACAGGAACTATGTTCACCGTTTCATGATCACGCATTCTACCGGCTTAAATAAAAAGGGATGGGCATTCAGCGTATCAGGTTCACGTCGTTGGGCCAATGAAGGTTTCACTGATGGAACCTACTACGATGGATGGTCTTTCTTTACTGGTGTTGACAAACGTTTTAATGATAAACATCTCTTGTCTTTTGTTGCATTTGCTACACCAACAGAAAATGGTCGCCAGGGAGCATCGGTTGAAGAAATGACCAAGATCGCCGGAACCAATTACTACAATCCATACTGGGGATACCAGAATGGTAAAAAAAGAAATGCAAGTATTGCTAAATCTTTTCAACCAATTGGCATCTTAACACACGATTGGCGCATTACCGATAAAATGTCTTTGATGTCTGCAGCTTCTATTACCTATGGTAGTCGTAGTGTAACTGGCTTAGACTGGTACAATGCAACTGATCCACGTCCGGATTATTATCGTTACCTGCCAAGTTACCAGGGAGATCCTGTATTGGCTGAACAGGTTTATCAATCATTGTTGAATGATGTAAACAAACAACAGATTAACTGGGATAAATTATATAATACCAATTACAACTCATTTGAAACCGTAAAAAATGTTGATGGTATTTCAGGATACAATGTTTCCGGAAAAAGATCACATTATATAGTAGAAGAAAGGATCGTGAATACAACCCGTTATAGTTTCAATACCACATTGAATACTGCGATCAGGGAGAATATTGATTTCACAGGCGGACTTACTTACCAATCGCAATTGAATAAATATTATAAGCGTGTAGATGATCTGCTGGGTGGCGATTTTTATGTAGATATTAATCAATTTGCAGAAAGAGATTTTCCTGCCAACCAACAAGCTGCTCAGAATGACCTGAACAAGCAAAACCGCCTTTTATATACTGGTGATAAATTTGGTTACAATTATGATATCACCATTAAAAAGGCATCTGCCTGGGCACAAGCCATTTTTAAATTCCGCAAGATCGATTTCTTCGTAAGTGCTGAACATTCGTACACACGTTTCTGGAGATACGGTAATGCCAAGGTTGGTTTATTCCCTAATAACTCTGAAGGCAAATCGAAGTTCAACGATTTTTATAATTATTCTACCAAGGGTGGTATTACATATAAGATCAATGGACGTAATTACATTTTCGCCAATGGAGCTTATTTAACCAAAGCACCGTTCTTTGAAAATGCATTTGTTGCACCAAGGACAAGGGATATCATTCAACCAAACCTGGAATCTGAAAGGATCACTTCTGTGGAAGTAGGTTATGTAATGAATGCGCCAAAAGTAAAATTAAGGGCAACCGGTTTTTATACGATCTCTAAAAACGGGCTTGATATGATCACTGCCTATTCTGATATCTACCGCAGTTTCGCAAACTACTCATTAAGCAATATCGGCAGAACCAATAAGGGTTTTGAAATGGGTGCAGAAGTGAAAGTATACAAAGGCATCAGTGTAAATGCTGCAGCAGCCATTGGCCGTTATTATTATAATAACCGCCAGAACCTGATTGTAACATTGGATAACACGGCAACAGAATTGGCCCGCGACGTGGTATATACAAAGAACTTTAATTTGTCAACACCACAACAGGCTTATACCCTGGGTGTAGATTACCGTTCACCTAAATACTGGTTTGTAAACCTGAGCTTTAATTATTTTGATGGAATGTACCTCAATTTCGATCCATTACGCAGAACCAATGCTTCTTTGGATGGAATCGATCCTTCCTCGAAACTATATCGCGACATCATCGACCAGATTAAATTAAAATCACAGTATACGCTGGATGCATTCGCAGGATATTCCTGGAAAATGGACAAACGTTTTAAATCGCTGAAGAAAAATACCTACATGGTATTTAACCTTGGAGTGAACAATATCCTGGATAACAGGGATATCGTGTCGGGCGGTTTTGAACAGCTTCGTTTCGACAGGGGCGATTTCAACGTGAATAAATTTCAGCCAAGGAAATTCTATTCTTATGGCATTAATTTCTTCGCCAGCGTAGGCGTTAGGTTTTAATCATTCAAACATTCATTAAACTTTTTAAAAAATACACCATGAACAAAATCGTTAAACTTTTCGCCGCTGTAATGCTGGTTGGCGTTATCGGCTCAATGAGTGCCTGTAAAAAATCATTTGATGAACCACCAGGCCCTGCTGATCCGAACATCGTTGCTAATACAAGTATTGCTGATCTGAAAGCTTTGCATACGGTTCCACGTAATTATGATATCATTACCAATGATGTGATCATTTCAGGTATCATTACAGCTGATGATAAAAGCGGCAATTTCTACAAACAACTTGTTATCCAGGATACCACAGGTGCCATCCAGATTTTGTTGGATGCCAACAGCCTCTATGGTACTTACCCTGTAGGCCGCAGGATCTATGTATATTGTAAAGGACTTTGCATTAGCGATTACAACAGCACCATGCAATTAGGTGTTAAAGCTACCGTTGCAGGTAATCCATCACTGGAAGGTATACCCGCTACTTCTATCAGCAATTATGTAAAAGGCGGATCGATCAATAACCCGGTTGTTCCTATCCCGGTTACATTGGGTCAGTTGAATTCAAACATGCAAAGCATTTACAACAATGCATTGGTAAAACTCGAAGGTTTCCAGTTTACCGATACCATGAAAACATATGCTGATACATCTGTTTATAAGAGTACTACTAATGACAGTATCATTGATTGTAATAATGTAAAGACCATCGTTCGTACCAGCGCTTATGCAAATTTTGCAGCTAAACGTGTTCCTGCCGGAAATGGTAGCATCACCGCGATCTATACTGTATTTGGTTCTACCAAGCAATTCCTGATCCGTGATACAACTGATGTAGTATTTGATCAGCCACGTTGCGGAACAGTAGCTCCTCCGGGATCATTGCTGTATGAAACATTCGAATCACAGGTTGCCAATACAACTTTCCCATACAACCCGATCACCATCACCGGTTGGAACAACCTTGCAGAGGCACATACAGAAAGATTTGTTTCTAAAATTTTCAGTTCAAACAAATATGCTTACATGAGTGCTTTCAGCACCAACGCACCATCTGTTGTTACCTGGATGGTTACCAAAGGTGTTAACCTGAATGCAACTACTACCGAAACCCTTACTTTCGAAACTAAGCAAGACTTCCTATTAAGTGCAATACCAGGCGGTAACAATGTGGCTTCTGCATTGAAAATACTGGTATCTACTAATTATACCGGAACTGGAAATCCATGGGCTGGCGGCGTTACCTGGACAGATATTACTGCACAGGCGACTTTGTCACCAGGCAGCACCACTTCAAATTTCCCGACCAACTATACACCTTCAGGTAATATCAACCTGAGTTCATACACCGGAACCATTTATGTGGCATTCAGGTATGAAGGTGCTGATAATGCAGGAACTACTACAGATAAAACATCGGCCTGGGAAATTGATAACATTAAGATCGTAGGTAACTAATATAAGTAATTCGATGAATGACTTTAAAAGAGCCATCCTTATAAAAGATGGCTCTTTATTCAGTTACTTCAGCTAACAGGACAACAATAAATCATTTTTTATGAAAAAGATATTTACACTATTTCTTTTACTTGCATCTGTCTTTGCCTATTCCCAGTCTACAACGCTGGTGATTAGCCAGTTTTATGGTGCAGGTGGAAATACAGGTGCCACATACAATGCTGATTATGTAGAATTACATAATGTCTCCAGCGTTTCTCAAAGCCTGGCAGGTCTTTCTATTCAATATGCATCTGCTTCCAATACAGCCGCATGGACAGGCGTTTCAAACTTACCGGCGGCTACTATTCCTGCAGGAGGATATTACCTGATTCAAATGAGTTCAACTGGTGCTAATGGCGTTGCACTTCCAGCTGCTGATTATGTGTCTAATCCAACAATTGCCATGAGCGGAACCTCAGGTAAGCTTGCATTGGTAAATGGTACAACTGCATTAAATGGTTGCCCTTTGCCATCTTCTACTGTTATTGATTTAGTTGGATATGGAACAGCTAACTGTTCTGAAACAGCACCAACTGCTGTGTTAACGGCAACTACGGGTGGTATCAGGAATAACAATGGTTGTACCGATACCGATAACAACGGAAGTGATTTTACCGTAGCGGCACCAACACCACGTACCAGTGCTTCATCAGCGGTTACATGTTCAGGTGGACCAACGCCAGCTTCTTTCAGCGTTTCTCCAAATTCTCTTGATTTTGGAAATGTATTGGTAGGAACCAATTCAACATCACAATCATTCAATCTTACCGGCGCTAACCTTACCGGCGCACCGGGAAATATTACCATCACATCCCCTTCAACTGATTTCCAGGTATCTAATGACGGAACAGCATGGGGTGCAACTGCAACGATTGCTTATGCATCGGCAACGTTAGCATCTACCCAGGTTTTTGTAAGGTTTACTCCACAAACAGCTGGTCCTAAATCCGGCAACGTAACCGTTAGCGGAGCAGGCGTTGCAACTCCAGTGAATGTAGCGGTTACCGGTAATGGTACAGCTGCGGCCACACCAACGATCACAGCTGCTGCGCCTACAGGATTTGGCAGTGTATGTATCAATACAACTGCTGGTCCAAATACATTTACTATAAACGGATCAAACCTTACCAATGCGAATATTACCGTAGCTGCTTTAGCTGGATATACTTATTCAACTACATCTGGCGGCACCTATACGCCAACGTTAACCCTTACACAAGCTGGCGGAACATATTCACAGGTAGTGTTTGTAAACTTCACGCCAACTGCTATAACATCTTATAACGGCAATATTGTTGTGAATGGTGGTGGTATTGCCGCCCCGATCAATGTAGCCGTTACAGGAGATGGTGTTAATGCTACACCAACCGTTACTACGGTAAGTGCCAGTGCTATTACCACAACAACGGCAACGCTTAAAGGCACTTTAGTTGCCAATGGATGTACACCGGTAACAGCCTATGGTTTTGAATACAGCCTGGTAAATGGTTTCATCAATGGTACTGTTGCAGCTTCTACCAATCTTGCAGCAGGTGCATTCAGTACAGGCCTTATCGGGTTATCACCAAGCACTACTTATTATTACAAAGCATTTGCCACCAACGCAGCAGGCACTGCATATGGTGTTCAATTGTCATTCATCACTGCTTCTCCGCCACCATCGGGATTGACTGCAACGGCGTTAACAGGTTTTGGAACGTTGTGTATCGATAGCATTGGCGGTCCAAATTCATTCACCCTTACCGGAACCAACCTAACTACAGCAGATGTGAAAGTGGGGCCTTTTGCAGGCTATAGTTTCTCTACCACCAGTGGAGGAACATATACTGACAGCTTGTTGATCACACAACCAGGTGGAGCATTGACCCAACAGGTTTTTGTGAAATTTTCACCTGACCAGGCCATCAGCTACGATGGTAATATCCCTGTAAGAGGTGGTGGTTCAGTGGCTGGGATATCCGTTCCCGTTATTGCCAGCGGAATTAATTCTCCCGGTACGGCGAGGACAGATACAGCTTTTGTGATGACATCAAATATTGCAGAAGCTACAGGTTCTATCCTTGATATCGGTTGCAGCAATCCAATTTCATACGGTATTGAATACAGTGGTGTAAACGGATTTGTAAATGGTTCGGGTACAAGGGTTCCTTCCATCAACCTGGCATCAGGTGAATTTTCAAGTACACTTACCGGGTTGGTAAATGCGAACATCTATTATTATAAAGCTTATGTGATCAATAATGGAGGTGTTGCTTATGGAAGCCAGCGTTCATTCATTACTCCGTCTATCGGGGATGGATTGATCATTTATAATACGCCTATCAAACAGGGCGACAACATGCACATCAGTTTAAGGGGTATCAAACCAGGTCATTATTCTGCAAGGGTGACCAATATTGTCGGACAATTGGTTTTCCAGAAAGACTTCATCATCCAGGTTAATTTCATTGATGAGAACTTTGTTTTCCCGTCTAAACTGCCGATCGGGGTGTATAATCTACAGATCAGGAACCACGAGTATAAGATCCAGAAGCGTTTTATGGTTCAATAATAAATCAAATGATTTTTAGAAAGAGGCTCCGAAAGGGCCTCTTTTTTTGTGTATAGACGACCCACCTGATCAGCCAGAAAAATAAGTGCCAAGCTGACAGCAATCCCGGGATTGGTACTGAATTTGAATAGGTAATCTAAATTAATGTTTATGCAAAAAGGTAATATAAGGGTACAAACGGAGAACATATTTCCGATCATTAAGAAATTTCTATATAGTGAACATGACATTTTTATACGTGAACTTGTCAGCAATGCAGTTGATGCTACCCAAAAACTAAAAACACTTTCTTCCATTGGTGAAGCCAAAGGAGAGTTGGGCGAACTTAGGATCGACATTAGTATTGATGCTGAAAATAAGACGCTGACCATTGCCGATAAGGGAATAGGCATGACGGGGGAAGAAGTAGATAAGTACCTGAACCAGGTTGCTTTTAGTGGTGCCGAGGAGTTTTTACAAAAATACAAGGGCCAGAATGAAGCGAATATCATTGGTCATTTTGGTTTGGGATTTTACAGTTCTTTCATGGTGAGTGATAAAGTGGAAGTATTTACCAAAAGTTATAAAGACGAAGCCGAAGCAGTAAGATGGGAATGTGACGGCAGCCCGGAATATATATTGGAGAACGTAGAGAAAGCCGATCGCGGAACTTCGATCGTGATGCACCTGAACGAAGAAAGCCTGGAATTCCTGGAACCCGACCGTATCAGTACCGTTTTACAGAAGTTCTGTAAATTTTTGCCTGTGCCGATCTTTTTTGAAGACAAACAGATCAACAATCCATCACCGGCCTGGACTAAAAAGCCATCTGAATTAACAACGGAAGATTACCAGAATTTTTATAAAGAACTCTATCCATTCAGTGAAGCGCCGTTGTTCTGGATACACCTGAATGTAGACTATCCGTTCAACCTGACGGGTATACTATATTTTCCAAAAATCAAACAGAGTTACGAGATTCAGAAAGACAAGATACAGTTGTACAGCAACCAGGTTTTTGTAACTGACGAAGTAAAGGACATTGTGCCGGAATTCTTAATGCTGTTACAAGGTGTGATTGACAGTCCGGATATTCCATTGAACGTAAGCAGGAGTTATTTACAGGGCGATCCAAACGTTAGAAAGATCAACAGCCATATCACCAAAAAAGTGGC
>JAKQKY010000252.1 GCA_029560415.1 Bacteroidota bacterium
TCCTGTCAATACTTTACGGTTCCATTCATCCCAGCCCTTTTGACTGTACCAGGAAGAACCACAACCCACCAATTCAATATTGTCATCCACCGCCTTCATCGCTTTGGCAGCTTCCCTTGCCACTTCAATATAGTCTTCCACATTTTTATGTCCCAGTTCCCATGGCTTTCCATCCACTTCATTTCCCAGGTCCCATATCTTAACATTGTAGGGTTCTTTGTGGCCGTTCGCCGCCCTGAGGTCAGAATAGTAAGTACCGCTTTTGTAGTTGCAGTATTCCACCCAATGAGCTGCTTCCATGATGGTTCCCAAACCGAGATTTACACAAACAATATTTTCACTGTTCATCGATTTATTCAGTTTGAACCATTCATCTGTGCCCACATGATTGTTTTCAAGGCCTCCCCATGCCATATTGATACGCACAGGTCTTTTTTCTTTTGGGCCAATGCCATCCTCCCAGTTATAGCCCATTAAAAAGTTACCACCCGGCCAGCGCATATTCGTCACCTTTAGATCTTTCATGGCATCGATATAATCTTTCCTGAAACCATTTTCATCTGCCAGTGGTGAAGCAGGATCATAAAGTGTGCCGTACAAAGTATTAAACTCCACTGAATCCGGAAGCCCAAGCCTTTTTCCATTAAAGTGAATGGGTTCCATAAATACACCATAGATCCTGGGATCAATGTCCCCGATCACCCGCTCAGGATCAATTTTAATGATTGCCTTTTGCGCCTGCAGTGTCCAGGGCGAAACAAGCAACAATCCCCAAAATAGTTTTTTCATTTAAGCTTCGTTTTTTATTTTTTTGATGCGTGATTACTCAAAACTGATCCAGTCAATATCAACCGATCTATTGTCTTTTAGTGTGATGAAAAGATGTTGTATGCCTGGTGAAGATTGTAACAGCCTGGATTCAGTAATTGCCCAGCTCTTGCCTGGATTGATCTTCACTTCCGCGATCAACGGACCGTTTATACCCTGTGTATGTACTTCCAGTGTGCCTCCGGATGCACTCATTGAATTGACTATAATTTTTTTCCGCGGCT
>JAKQKY010000258.1 GCA_029560415.1 Bacteroidota bacterium
TTTTATCCTGTCGTCAGGGGAAAATGAAATTTGCATCAGTGGATCTTCAGGGCGGAATATGGCCGGAAGCATTTTTGAAGCAAAATTGGCAGCTATATCCCATTTGTCTGAGTAACCCTCTTCTTTTGCCAGTTCCTCACACTCGTCCATGGTTACAGCTACACCATCGGGATGCATTAATAGACCATTTGCCTCCAGAAATTTTGCAAAGAGCATCTTATGCCAGTATTCGTATGCGAGTTCATAAGTCAGCTGGTCAATATGCTGATGTCCGCTTGATGGGAGTTCATCCCCTAATAACCTGGCTTTGCTTCGTAAACGGTTACGAAGACCCCGTTGTTCCGCATTCATATGAGGGAACGGTTCAGGATTGTCAACTGCAAATGCCCTGAGTGCATTCAATGCACCTGCTTCTGAAACTCTTCGTGCCTGTTTTACAGCAGTTTCAAGTGTATTGCGCTGTTGTTGAGTTAGTACTGACATTATTTTAGAATGATTGAAGAGGATTCTTTTAACAGTTTTTCCAGTTCTTTTTTTATTTCTGATATATATGCATCAATATCTGCCGGGGTTGAAATGGTTCTTCTCGGGAGTTCATACGTCTTTGCCTGTGGCGCCAGTAATTTAACGGCATCCTCAATGGCTGCCTGGAACTGCCCGGGCAAAGCGGCAATTTTTGTCTGCCAGGTTTCAAGTGACGCCTTTTGCAGATTTAAAAGCAATGATTTTGGATCCAATGGCTTTATCTCGGGTCGCCCGATTAATTGATGGTTTCTCAGTATTTGATTCTTTTGTTCCGGACTTAGTTTGCTGAAATATTCATTAGCCTGAAGATCAGCCATCAGTTTGTCATAAAGGTCAATATATTTTTGCTTCAGCTCATTAAGTAAGGTTTTCAGTTTTTCCGTTATTTCATTCAGTTTTGTATAAACCGGATCGGGTTCCTGAAGCAGCAACCTGTTTTCACGTATTGCCTCAATTTCTTTCTTTAACTTTTCCATGGTTTCGCTGGAATTAGCATAATCAGCCAGTTCAACCAACATTGACCATTCGGGTTCTCTCTTTTTAACCAAAACCGTTTTTTGTTTCCATTCCCTGTACTTTGATTTCAGGTCTTCCTGCTCATCCAATATTCGCAACAAACGTTCATTGCCATCTAGATTTTCAATATCTTTTATAAACTGAATGTTAACCGGTTCCGGTCTTGGAGCATCTCCGCCGATTGAATCTGCAAGTTCTTTAAGTTGATTCAGGTATGTATTGGAATGAAGAAACTCGTCCCCTGGTTTACATGAAATTCCTGCATCCTGG
>JAKQKY010000260.1 GCA_029560415.1 Bacteroidota bacterium
GTAATACTGGCGCATGACCAGATATACTCCAACTCCGACGATTCCTGTTCCTTGCATACTTTCATTGATCAGTTAAAGCAAAGAGACAGTTTTGAATTTAACTTCATCAGCCAATATCCCGGCGTAGGTAAACCTTAGCAATTTGTTGTATGCGGAGTTAACAAAAATTGTATATTTTTAATCTTTAAAACTTAACTATATGGCATTATTTAAATCCGGCAACCCGGCCTTATCGGAAAAAAGATTCCAGGATACCGTTTTAACAGATATCATTACACATGAAAATGCGATGACGGTAAAAGGTACGCTGAACAAATTCGGCTTCCTGTTCCTGATGGTCCTTGGTACATCGTTTTATTCATGGAAAGAATATGCCGAAGGTGGCAATGTGGTTCCGATGATGTGGGCAGGTGCAATTGGGGGACTGGTTGTGGCCATCGTTATTACATTTAAAAGAGAATGGTCGCCTTTCCTGGCTCCATTGTATGCATTACTGGAAGGATTGTTTATTGGCGCCATTTCGGCGATGTACAATTTTGCCTTTGCAGAAAAAGCACCTAATATTATTATCAATGCAGTTGGGTTAACGTTCGGTGTGGCCATTGCCATGTACCTGTTATACAGCTTCCGCATCATCAAAGCCACTGAAAAATTCAAGTCGGTGATCATTACAGCTACGGCAGGCATTGCTATTTTTTATGTGATCGTGATGGTACTTCGTATGTTCGGATTCGACAACATGCCTTTCCTGCACGAAGGAAGTTTATTAGGCATTGGATTTTCGTTATTTGTGGTAACCATTGCTGCACTTAATCTCATCCTTGATTTTGATATGATAGAAAAAGGCAGTGAAATGGGAGCGCCAAAATTCATGGAATGGTATGGCGCCTTTGGTTTGATGGTGACCATCGTTTGGTTGTACATCGAAATATTGAGGTTGCTATCTAAGATTTCGAGTAGGAATTAATTGACATACAACATTTGAAAAGCCCCGTTGATCCGGGGCTTTTTTTATTTATAACATTACGTGTATGCTATTAAAATAGTCATTTTTTTACTGCATTAGCTAAATGTGCGTGATTGCGAGGAACGAAGCAATCCATGTATTTATGTCATTTACCATTATAACGAAAGATTGCTTCGTTCCTCGCAATCACGTTGAGTGATTTGAAAATGATGATTTGTTAGTAGTACAACCCATTATAACGTTTCCAGCAGATCGTTTACTTTTTGTTGAATCAAATCCCGAACAACATTAAATTCTTCGGGAGGCATGTGTTTAGGATCGGGTATCTGCCATTCGATGAATTGTTTGGCCAGCATCCAGGGGCAGGCATCGCCGCAACCCATGGTGACAACAGCATCGAAGGGCGCAAAGGGTTTTACTTCATCCAGGCTTTTGCTGTCATGTACCGACAGATCGTAACTCAATTCCTTCATCGCCGCGATGGCCTTTGGATTAACGATCCCGGAAGGTTTGCTGCCGGCACTGTACGCCTCCACCTTGTCGCCACCGATCATTTTTGCAAATGCCTGCGACATTTGAGAACGGTTGGAATTTTCGATGCAAACAAATAAGACTTTCTTTTTCATATTCAAATATTTTATTGCTACACTATCAGCCAGGGATACCCGCATAATATTTTTTACGAAGCCAGAAGGCAACATTCACCAACGCGATCAATGCAGGAACTTCCACCAGTGGACCTATCACACCGGCAAAAGCCTGCCCGCTGTTGATGCCAAAAACACCGATGGACACTGCAATGGCGAGCTCAAAATTATTCCCGGCAGCTGTGAAGGCAATAGATGCATTGGTAGAATAAGAAGCTCCCATTTTTTTGCCCATGGCAAAACTCACCAGGAACATGATGGCAAAATAAATGACCAACGGAATCGCAATGCGAATCACATCCATTGGGATCTGCACAATCATTTCGCCTTTGAGGCTGAACATGATCACGATGGTAAACAAAAGGGCTACCAGCGTGATGGGCGATACTGCGGGGATGAATTTGTTTTCATACCAGGTTTCGCCTTTCCATCGCAATAAAAAATAACGGGTTAAATATCCTGCAGCAAAAGGCAATCCAAGGTACAATGCTACGCTCTCAGCAATCTGGGAAATGGTAATATCAACCGTTGCTCCCTTGATTCCTATGAGTGGTGGTAGCCATGTTATAAACAGGTACGCATATACGCTGTACAACAATACCTGGAAAATACTATTCAACGCTACCAGGCCGGCAGCATATTCCCTGCTGCCTTCGGCCAGTTCGTTCCAAACGATCACCATGGCAATGCAGCGGGCCAGGCCGATTAGAATAAGGCCGATCATGTATTCGGGGTATCCATGTAAAAAAACAACGGCCAATACAAACATCAGGATGGGACCAATCACCCAATTGAGCAATAGTGAAGCGCCCAGTATGCGGGTATTCTTAAATACTTCTTTTAATTTTTCATACCTCACTTTCGTAAACGGCGGATACATCATTAAGATCAGCCCTATGGCCAGCGGTACATTGGTGGTACCGAATGAAAAAGAATTTATAAATCCCGGTGCTGATGGAAACAAGTACCCAATGGCAACTCCCACGGCCATGGCCATAAATATCCATAGGGTGAGATACCTGTCGAGAAAAGATAATTTTTTTCTTTCGAAGGCCGGGGCGCAATGGTCTACAGACATTATGGTTGATTTATGAATGGATGCTGGATGCTGGATGCTAGATACAGGATGCCAG
>JAKQKY010000263.1 GCA_029560415.1 Bacteroidota bacterium
TATCTATACCTATATTACGTATGCCTTAAGTGAAGATAAACCTGCTGACACCACGCAATTCAAGATCATTGAACTTAAAGAAGGTGGAACGGCTTTTTACAGCAACGGAACGTTTAAGTTAAACCGGGTAGTGAAAAATCCATCCAATGAGAAGTACCATTACACAGCTTCCGATGCGGCTTTGATGGCCGATATTAGTTTTACCAGCAAAGACAGCCAGCACTATCATGCCATGCCGGTGATACAAGTTACCGGTGAAAACATCACTATGGTTGACGATACCGTGTTTGCGCAGAATCTTTTCGTAAGGTTTGCCGGGGTATCGGATAGCAATACCGTGAAAATCGGCATCAAAGAATCTGACCGGATGATCGATTTTGTGACCGTGAAATCCTATGTATTCCCATATATCAACCTGGTCTGGTTCGGGCTGGTCATCATGTCAATGGGCCTGTTCATGAGCATGCTTAAAAGAGCTGGTCAGTCGGGCATCCTGGCTGCCATCTTACTGGCGGCTGTAACTGCGGCCATTTTCTATATGTTCCTTTTAGCCAACTAGAAATAGCTCCCTTGCTCAAACAAGCAGCAGAATCCGGCGTTTGAACGTCTATACTTGTAATTCCGTACATAATTGGAACTATGTGTAATTGACCGTGAAGAAGGCAATTCTGTTAAATTAACATCAATTTTAAGGTTACTTTAAGCTTTTTGCAGTATTAACTATCTAAAAGCTTGCTGTACATTTACCATTATGTTGCGTAAGAAACATCATATCATTCAATTATGCTTCGCCCTTATGGCGCTTTTGTTCATGAATAACGAACTGAAAGCACAGTATGGAGTGAATGATACTATCGTGCACGAAGCCATTGTTTTCAACGGAGACACCATGGAATTGAAAACACTTGGAAACCTGTATGTATATGGTTATATGACAGAGGCCCAGAAAAAAGCCAATGCCAAATATAACCGCCTGCGCAATGCGGTTTACGTTACTTATCCATATGCCCGGAGGGCTGGTATTGTTATGAATGACATCAATGCTAAACTGGTAGGTATTTCTGAGAAATCTGCCAGGAAGAAATACATTAATTCCCGCGAAAAGGAATTGAAAAAAGAATTTACGACCCCACTGACCAATTTATCGGTATACCAGGGTAAAGTGCTGATGAAACTCATCAACCGCGAAACCGGCAATAATTGCTACGAAATCATTAAAGAATACCAGGGTGGCTTAACTGCCAGGTTTTATCAAACCGTTGCCTTTTTCTTTAACAGTAATTTAAAGCAGCCTTATGATGCCCAAAAGGATGATCTTGTGATCGAAAGACTGGTGCTTGAAGTGCAGCGGATGTACGGCTATACCGATATCCACAAGACACAGTCGTTATAGCCTTAAAAATCAACCTGGCCTTCGCTTTATCCACAAATCCCCACATTCAGATTTCCTACCCGGTTTGAGGTATTTTTTTGACATTTATGATGTACCTTGCATATCATTATTTTGATGATATAGTATGAAGATAGACGTGCTTGCATTTGGGGTACACCCCGATGATGTGGAATTGAGTTGCTCAGGTGTACTACTGGTAGAAAAAATGAACGGCAAAACAACCGGTATCATCGATCTTACAGAAGGCGAACTGGGTACAAGAGGCACGGCAGAAACGAGGAAACAGGAAGCCGCAGATTCGGCTGCGATACTTGGAGTGGATATCAGGGAGAACCTGAAACTGGCAGATGGATTTTTTAAGAATGATCCTGAAAGCCAGTTGAAAATTATCAGTACCATTCGGAAATACAAACCCGAGATCATCATTTGCAATGCCCCTGAAGACAGGCATCCCGATCATGGCAGAAGTGCAGGGTTGGTTTCTGATGCCGCTTTTTTATCCGGACTACAGAAAATTGAAACAACAGATGCGGGTATGGCCCAGGAAGCCTGGAGACCTAAATATGTTTTGCACTATATCCAGGACAGGTATCTAACCCCGGATTTTGTGGTAGACATATCAGCCGTATTCGAAAAAAAACTGGAAGCCATAAGGGCTTTCAAAACACAGTTTCACAATCCTGATGTTGATGGTCCGCAAACCTATATTTCAACACCCGGTTTCTTAGAAAGTGTAATATATCGATACAAGATGTTTGGAAAAATGATTGGTGTGGAATATGCGGAAGGATTCATTTCAGACAAAACGATCGGCCTGCGTAATTTTGATGCGCTGATCAAAAACAACACCTAATAAAAATTTTAGTAAATAATAAGCTATGGCAACCCCAAAATTCAAAAACTTACAGGGCTCTACTTTTCACCAGGAATTAAAAAGAAGGGTCAACAACTACTTTATAGAAAATAAGAAGAACAGTACCGGTAATTTTTCATTGTACTTTAAAGCGGTATTCTTTTTCCTGATCTATGTAGCAGGTTATGTACACCTGGTATTCTTCACCCCTCCTACCTGGTGGGCTATTTTAGAATGCCTTATCATGGGTGGTTTAACAGCTGCCATTGGATTCAACGTGATGCACGATGGATCACACGGCAGTTTCAGCAACAGTAAATTCTTCAATAAGGTGGCAACCTTCTCCATAAATATGCTGGGTGCCAGCGGTATCATGTGGAACAACAAGCACAACATCATTCATCATACTTATACAAACATTGATGGTATTGATGATGATATCGAGATCAAACCATTGCTGCGCATGTGCCCTACCCAGAAGAAATATGCCATTCATCGTTTTCAGCATATCTATGTTTGGGTATTGTACACCCTGCTGTTGATCGTATGGTTATTTGTTTCAGATTACACAAAATATTTTCGCCAGAAAGTAGGATCGGTTCCCATTAAAAAAATGAGTGCATTCGACCATTTCGCTTTCTGGGCTGCCAAGCTTGGATATGCATTCATGATGATCGCATTGCCCATTTACATGGTTGGATTCCTGAGCTGGCTTGTTGGATTCCTGGTACTTACCCTTTTTGCAGGATTTGTATTGAGCATTGTATTCCAGCTTGCACATACAGTAGAAGAAACCGCTTTCCCTGTACCAGCAGCCGATACAAAGATTATTGAAAACGAATGGGCCATTCACCAGATTCAAACCACTGCAAATTTTGCTACAAAGAATAGATTGATCTCATGGCTTGTAGGCGGGTTGAACTTCCAGATCGAACATCACCTGTTTCCTAAAATTTCGCATATTCACTACCCGGAGATCAGCAAGATCATTAAAAAAACCTGCGATGAATTTAATGTGAAATACATCGAATATAAAAAGATGAGGCACGCAATCCTGTCGCATTCTTCCTACCTCCGAAAAATGGGAAGAGCTGACTAAAGATATTATTAGATATAAAAAGCTCCATAGAAATCTATGGAGCTTTTTTATTAGATGCATCCCCAATTATTAATTATTAATTAATAATTAATAATTACCTACTGTATTCATTCTCGATCTTAAATCCAAACAACTTTCCTTTCTGGTACATCTTCAGATCTTTCTTATAATTCTTGCGGTTGCGTTGAGTAAGTTCTGCCGGGTCTAATTCACCCAGGTCAGGTCTTCCGGCATTCACCCAGGCCGTGAACCAGAAATTGGCCAGGTCCTGTATGGCATGCCGCATCTGGCTTTCCACCATTCCTCCCAAAGCACTGTGATACGCTTTTGCATACTCCATGCTGCGGGTCATTTGTCCGAATTTATTTTTAACCACCTTACCCGAATCATCTGTCTTATACATTTTCTCTGCCGGGAAACTGGCCCGGAGATTCCGTTCGATCAGCAATAACGTATCGGCCAGGCTGTTTGAATGTTTAATGATGTCCCAGGTAGCCGCAGTAACATCGGGCAAATACACTGCTTCATTCACATTAAACGTGTACCCGTTACCGAAATACTCGGGCAACTGGGCTTCCCAGAAGCTGTGAATGCCTTTCTGGTTGGTCAACTGACCGTCATGGTTAAGCGCAGTATGCAACGGCATGTTGGCGTCACCGATATAATGCCCCAGGTCGGCGGCCAGGAACAGTATCTCTGTTTTTCTTTTTTCCCGAAAAGCCTTTGTGAGTTTTTCCATCATCTCCTGCATATACCAGGGAAGAATGCCCATCTTTTGCATGAATTTTTCATCATACCTCGCTGTAGCCTGTTTCATGGTACGGGGGATGCTGTCGATTGGGGTGTTTTCAAATCCTTCAATATCGATAAAATGACGGGGATTTTCCGCCTTGTCGTTCAATGTGTATTTGCGCAGATCAGGTACGGTTGATTCTTCCGTCACAAAATCGATGTGATTGTAAAAGAACAAACGCATTTCTGCCGGCAACGCAAACACGGCAGCATGATTGATGTGCTGGTGACCGAAGGTTCCCCATCCGAATAATAAACCAGCCGACCCTGTGATCAGTATAGCGGATAATGCTATGCGTAAGATTAATTTCTTCATGTGAAATAGTTAAGTGAATTGACCCTGCTAAAGTAAATCAAATTAGTGTGAGGCCGGTACAATAACATTTGCTTTACCCAACAGGAAACGACGTTTAAAACAGCTGCAGAATTCCATCCCGAAAACCGTAAATTTGCCGTTTAATAACGTTTATGAGCGAAGAAAAAAGCCTTCATTTTATTGAAGAGATTGTTGAAGCAGACCTGGCTGCCGGGAAATACAAATCCATCATCACCCGTTTTCCACCAGAACCCAATGGTTACCTGCACATCGGTCACTCGAAAAGCATCTGCCTGAATTTCGGACTTGCTGCCAAATATGGCGGCAGCACCAACCTTCGTTTCGATGATACCAACCCGGTAACAGAAGATACCGAATATGTAGAAAGCATTAAGGATGATATTCGCTGGCTCGGTTTCAACTGGTCGAATGAATTGTATGCATCTGATTATTTTGATACGCTTTACCAATATGCTGTTAAGCTCATCGAAAAAGGACTGGCCTATGTAGACGATAGCCAATCTGAAGAAATTGCAGCTCTCAAAGGAACCCCTACAGAACCTGGAAAGGACAGTCCATTTCGTAGCCGCAGCATAGAAGAAAATCTTCGTTTATTTTCCGAAATGAAGGAAGGTAAATATAAAGATGGCGAAAAAGTATTGCGGGCAAAGATCGACATGTCTTCAACGAATATGCTCATGCGGGATCCCATCATTTACCGCATCAAACATGCGCATCACCATCGCACCGGCGATAAATGGTGTATCTATCCCATGTACGATTTTGCGCACGGGCAAAGCGACAGCATCGAACAGATCACGCATTCTATTTGTACACTTGAATTCATACCACACCGGGAACTTTACGACTGGTTCATCGAAAAACTGGAAATATTCCCTTCCCATCAATACGAGTTTGCCCGCCTGAACATGACCTATACGGTGATGAGTAAACGCAAATTGCTGCAGCTTGTAAACGAAAATCATGTGAATGGCTGGGATGATCCCCGAATGCCTACTCTCAGCGGCTTTCGCAGGAAAGGATATACGCCGGGAAGCATCCGCACATTTTGTGATAAGATCGGCGTGGCCAAAAGAGAAAATTTCATCGACCTCAGCCTGCTCGAATTCTGCCTGCGGGAAGAACTCAATAAAACAGCCCTGCGGGTGATGGCAGTACTTGATCCCGTTAAACTCGTGATCGACAATTACGATGAAACTGTTACAGAAGAACTCACCAGTGAGAACGGCCCCGATGAATCTATGGGAACCCGTACGCTTTCTTTTGGGAAAGAGCTTTGGATTGAAAGAGAAGATTTCATGGAAGTACCTGCCAAAAAATGGTTCAGGCTGGCACCGGGTGCAATGGTACGTTTGAAGAGTGCTTATATTGTTGAATGCGACAGTTTTGTGAAAGATGCTGATGGACAGGTTACAGAAATTCATTGCCGCTATATTCCTGGCACCCGTAGCGGAGAAGAAAATAGTAATATACAAGTAAAAGGCACCATACACTGGGTTCATGCAGCCAATGCAGCTACTGCTGAAGTGAGGTTATATGACCGCTTGTTTAAAGTTGAAAACCCGGCAGCTGAAGAAGGTGATTTTAAAGAATTCCTCAATCCCGAATCACTGGTAGTGATCAAAGATGCTATTATCGAATCTTCCCTGTTAAAAGCAGGTATGGATGATCGTTACCAGTTCATCCGTAAAGGATATTTTTGCCTTGATAAAGATTCAACACCCGGTAAACTGGTATTCAACCGCACGGTTACCTTAAAGGATGCCTGGAGTAAGGAAGTGAAGAAATAAAATATATTGCCCGTTGGGCAGTTCAAATAAATGCCGGAGAATCGAATCGTAAAAAGTTCAATTCCCGGCTTTTTTATATTTGCCCGGGAACAAAGAAGCCAGCAACATAATGAAGGATAATATTACCACCAGGTAAATACCAGCACGCTTTTCTACTTCCCCTTCAAACAATGAACTGGTGAAGATGATGTATGTACGAATGCAATAGGCAAACAGGATCGCTGTGAAAAAAAGATTGGTTCGCTTGGCCCATAATTTCGGAACAAAAGAAAGCAACAGGATGATGCCACTAAAAATGCAGATGATATACCCTGCCCTGCCATAATAATTTCCCGTTACAAAACGGCTCACATGAAACCCGGTAAAAGTTTCATTGATATTATTGTAATGCGCCCAGGGAAGGAAACAGGCCATGACGATGCCCAGGCAAGCGAGAATTCCTACGTAAAACATCAGTCTGGCAAACATAAAAAGTTATTTTCTGGCCTGCAAGGTATTGCAATTGCTCCAATTATTTTACCGGTTAAACAGAATGAGGCGTTTCCCCGTCATGATGCGGTTCTGTTAGATGCTTCTTTTTTGAACCGGTCAGTTTCGAAATCAGTACAAACAAAACCGGCACCACGAATATGGCCAGTGTGGTGGCCGCCAGCATGCCGCCAAAAACCGTCCACCCAATCGTTTTACGTGATTCTGCAGCAGCCCCACTGGCAAAAGCAAGTGGTAAAACTCCCAGGATAAAGGCCAACGACGTCATAACGATTGGGCGTAAACGTAAACTAACGGCTTCCAGGGTAGCTTGTAATACCGCCATGCCACTATCAACCCGTTCTTTGGCAAACTCCACGATCAGGATCGCGTTCTTGGCAGCAAGACCAATAAGCGTAATCAGCCCGATCTGTGCATAAATATTATTCGTAAGGTTGGGCAACAAGGTTAACGTGATGATGGAACCCAATGCGCCAATAGGAACAGCGAATAATACTGAAAAAGGTATGCTCCAGCTTTCATATAAGGCCGCAAGGAAAAGGAATACGAAGATCAATGAAATGGCAAAGATCATCAGGGTGCTGTCACCTGCTTTAATCTCTTCTGCACTCAATCCTGCAAACTCATATCCATATCCTACCGGCAGGCTCTGCGCTGCTACTTCCTGCAAGGCTTTAATGGCCTGCCCGCTGCTATAACCAGGCTTGGCCGTCCCATTGATCTCTATGGATCTGTATACATTAAAATGCGATATCAACGCCGGGCTTTCCACCACTTTCGTGGTAACCAATGTTGACAATGGAATCATACTGCCCTGGCTGTTTCGTACATAATATTTACCCAGGTTATCAATCGAAGAACGATAACTACTGTCGGCCTGCGCCATTACGCGGAAGTTTCGTCCATACAGGTTAAAGTCATTCACATAACTGCTACCCAATAAGGTTGACATCGTACTGTAGATATCCACAAGCGAAACGCCTAATTTCTTTGCCTGCTCACGATTCACATCCACCTGGTAACTAGGTGTTCGGGCGTTGAAGAAACTATAAGCCATTCCGATCTCCGGACGTTGATTTAATGCTGACAGGAATTTTTTAGACACCTGTTCAAACTGCTGCACATTATCAGTACTCGTGGTTTGTTGTAATTCAAAAGTAAAGCCGGCGGTTTGTCCAAGCCCCGGAATGGCCGGCGGCGAAATGGCCAGTACCCTCGCCTCTTTGATATCTGATGTGGCTTTTTGAATCTGTGCAATTACCGCTTTTACATGGTGTGCTTCTCCCTTGCGCTCACTCCATGGTTTCAGCATCACGAATAAGGTTCCTACATTCGATTTGTTGGAAAAACTGATGATGTTCAATCCTGCTAATCCGCCCACCGTTTTAACTTCGGGTATTTTACGTATACGCCCCATGATATCTTTCAGCATGGCCACACTGCGGGTTGTAGAAGTGGCTTCGGGCATTTCATATGTTACAAATAAACGGCCCTCATCTTCTGTAGGAATGAAACCGGAAGGTTTGTTCTTAAAGAGAAAGAAGAGTCCAACGAACAATACTACCAGCATTACCAATACATAAACCGATCCTTTGATCCATTTACGAACAGCATGAGTATACGAAGTATTTAATTTTCCAAACCAACGGTTGAAGCCAGCGAAAAATTTCTCCAATATATTTTTCTTTGCGTCTTTATCTTTAGAAGGTTTCAGCATGATGGAACACAATGCCGGGGTGAGCGATAACGCCACGAAGGCAGAAATGATCACTGATACGGCAATGGTAATGGCGAACTGCTGGTATAAACGACCCACGATACCGGGGATAAATCCAACTGGTACAAATACTGCAGCCAATATCAGTGCGATGGCGATCACCGGCCCGGAGATATCCTTCATGGCCTTGCGGGTAGCATCCTTCGCCGACATTTTATAATGATCGATATTGTGCTGCACCGCTTCTACTACCACGATGGCATCATCTACCACGATACCGATGGCCAGTACAAAGGCGAATAAAGTAAGCGTATTGATCGTAAAACCAAAAGGAATAAAAAAGATAAAAGTACCAATCAATGATACAGGGATTGCCAGTACCGGGATCAATGTAGCCCTCCAGTTCTGCAGGAAAAGGTATACCACAAATACTACGAGGGCCAGGGCTTCCAGCAGCGTGTGCAACACTTCTTCAATAGATACTTTTACTACGGTAACCGTTTCTAACGGCATCACGTAGTCGATATCTTTCGGAAAATTTTTCTTCAGGTTATCCAGCGCCTTGTTCACCCCGGCAAAGGTTTCAATGGCATTGGCACCGGGAGCCTGGTACAACAGGAGGAAGGCTGCGGGCTTGCCATTTACAAATGCATTCCCGGAATAATCAAATTTACCAAGCTCGACCCTGGCGATGTCCTTAAGGTAAACAATACTGCCCGTAGCCGGTACTGTTCGAACGATGATATTTTCAAACTGTTCTTTTGTATTGATGCGACTGTTGGTAAGTACACTGTACTCGAAATTTTGCACATAAGGTTGCGGGTTACCACCTACTGTTCCGGCAGCTACCTGCAGGTTCTGTTCCGACAATGCGGCGATCACATCCGATGGGGTCATGTTGAGTGATGCAAGTTTCTCGGGATTAAACCATACCCGCATCCCAAAATCATCTGCCCTTGAAACAATGTCTCCTACTCCTTTCACCCTTTGCAGGGCATCCTTCATATATATATTTACATAATTGCCAATGAACGTGGCATCATGAGTTCCGTTTGGAGAATAGAAGGCAAGCGCCACCATGATACTTGGATTACGCTTCCTAACGGTTAAACCTAACCGCTTTACTGCATCCGGCAAAGATGGTTGTGCAACACTAACACGGTTCTGTACATCCAGCGCAGCAATGTTCACATTGGTACCTACTTCAAAGGTTACATTGATGCTGCTTTGCCCGCTCGAAGTACTGTTGCTTGATATGTACGACATCCCCGGCACTCCA
>JAKQKY010000100.1 GCA_029560415.1 Bacteroidota bacterium
TGCGGTAACAGGTGCCAGTGGTTCTGTGTATGCGAAGGTTTTATTAACAAAACTATTGCAGGCGGGAAAGGCCATAGACGAAATTTCATTGGTGATGACCGAAAATGCCAAACAGGTGTGGCAGACAGAACTTGACAATGATGATTACCTGCGTTATGCCGTGAAGCAGTACACGCAAAACGATTTTTCTGCTGCATTTGCTTCTGGTTCCGGACAATACAATACCATGATCATCATTCCCTGCAGCATGGGAACGCTTGGGCGAATAGCCGGCGGTATTTCCAATGACCTGATCACGAGGGCTGCCGACGTGGTATTAAAAGAAAGAAGAAAACTCATCTGTGTTGTCAGGGATACACCGTATAATCTCATTCATATTAAAAATATGGAAACGGTAACCATGGCCGGCGGTATCATCTGCCCCGCTACCCCTTCTTTTTACAGCAAGCCCACTACTATTGAGCAAGTAGCCGCCACCGTTGTAGACCGTGTCATCGACCTGGCCGGCATTCCGAATAGTTCATATCGTTGGGGAAGCTGAATATTGAATATTGAATATTGAATATTGAATATTGAATATTGAATATTGAATATTGAATATTGAATATTGAATATTGAATATTTTCGACAGATTTCACAAACTTACGCTGCATCAGCAGCATAAAAAAAGCTTCGAACATCCGAAGCTTTTTTATATTTTAATTAATTTATTATCCAGTTTCAAATATCCTGTATCCTGTATCTTGCATCCTCAAATCCAGCATCCAGCATCCAGCATCCAGCATCCAGCATCCAGCATCCAGCATCCCCCATCACCTCAAATCCACCACCTCAACCCCCGGGTAATTCTTTACATCAAAAACAAATACAGGATCGGCAATATTGCCGTTGGTCACCATACTGTTAACACTATATGTATACTTATTGCCTGTTTTTTCAAAGACTTTCGTAGTTGTAATGGCAGACTTATCAATGTATAAAAGTACTTTATGAAATGCTTTGGTTTTATCGATCGGTGTTAATTCTACCTCCTGCATACTTTTGCCATTGAGTTTTACCATGCCGTTCAACTTATATAAAAAATCCTTATCGTAAAAATTGGTGAATAATTTCTGGGGCGTGATTGAATTAGCTGCCGGATCAATTTTACTGATCGTAACTTCATTGGAAGATTTATCAAAAGTCCACACATTACTGCCATCAGAGAAAATTTCTTGTCCGGGTACAGTAATACGATACCTAGTTCCTTTCATATATACAGTTCCTGCTTTATTGCCGATATTCTTTCCGCTTGCATTTTCAATTTTTAAATTGAATTTGGCCTGTACCGATTTATACGCTTTGAATTTTGCACTCACGCCATCGAGTATTTTTTTAGCATCGGGGTCACTTTTTCCCATTCCTGCAGGCACCTGGGCCTGGGTAAACAGAACGAATGCAAACATTAAAACCAGGGTACTGTATATATTCTTCATGTATAATTTTTTTATGCTTGAAATGCTTTCACTTTTCAGTGCGCAAAGATAAGTAATAGACACATTCACCTACCCGGGGTTTAAAATCGAGTTTGTAACAAACTGTTAATGTACTGCACACATTAAAATAAACAGAAACCATGCCCCGTTTAGTCATTTAGAATAATTAATTTACAACCACTTCAACTTCATTTCCAGGCTCAGCTTTACTATTGATCCTATTTTTCATTTTTAATTACATAAAATGACTGGACAAAACATTGCCCTTTCACAAAGGGAAAGCTATGTGCCCTCGCAATTCACTACATTTCTATGGTGGCTTTCTACCGCAGAAAAAGAGATCCTGGTAGATTCTGTGATCGACCGGAACCGGTATCGTATCATTGGGATGACCGTATTAGGTACCTGGGCCTTTGCCTGCTTTGCGTGGACCTATTTCTTCAGTACCATCATCGATTCTGCGATACTTGCCTGGGGCAGTGGTTTTTTTATGGGATTTATCATCCTTAGTATCGACAGGGCGCTGATCAAGGGCATTACGAAATTTAATAAACGGAAAGCAGCTCCCCTGCTGTTTCGTGGATTGCTGGCGATCACCATTGGCAGCTTCATGGCACAACCTGCTGTGCTGTATATGTTCGACAAAGAGATCAAACTGCAGTCTTCCATCGACAATGAAAAAAGAAAGATCGTCAAAAGACAGGAGCTTGATGCGTTGCATAAAAACCGCATCGCAACCTTACAGGCAGAAACGGCTGGTTTAAGAACTGAAATGAAGGCAAAATATGATGAAGTGGAGAAATCAAGGGCAGCGTTCCTGTCTGAAACAGATGGAAGCGGCGGCTCCGGCAAAGTTGGCATAAAAGATATCGCCCTCGCCAAAAAAAATGAATACCAAAAACTGGATGCCGAATTCCAGTCCATGCAGCAAAAAGGGCAACCAAAGCTCGATAGTGCCGACCAGGAATTAAGAACCATTGAGCAACAGATCAAAGCCGCAGAAAAAGATTTTACTACTTATCTCAATACGGGGTTCTTAACCCGGGTAGAAGCATTGAACAACTTACTCAAAAATAATAACGCCTTGCTTTACCGGTATTACCTCATCGTTTTTATCCTGGTGCTGATCGAATTAATGCCGGTGATCGCTAAAACCATGCTGCCATCGGGCAGTTATGATGAAAAAGCAATGCTGAGGGAGAAGATGGAAATTGAACTGGCCAACAGCAATATGCGCCATGAACAGCAATTGAAGGAACGATATAATCAATTGGCCTACGACTCAGATGAAGAAACCCTCAAAGCATTTTTTATGATGACGAGGGAAGACCGGAATGAAAGAATACGGACCATGAGCAAGAAATGGAAGGATGATAACCACCAGACTTTTGACGGCCTCTGGGAAAAAATGAAGAAAGACATTTTGACGAAACAAGAGAATTAATGCAGAATGTTCAAAAAAAATCGGGTTTGATTCGATACACGGTAACCCGTATTTTTGCCCACTATGGCAAAAGCGGCTGGTGAAACTCCTTTAATGCAGCAACACAATGCGATCAAGGCTAAATACCCTGATGCGATCCTGCTGTTCAGGGTGGGTGATTTTTATGAAACATTCGGGCAGGATGCCATAACAACAGCGGCTGTACTGGGTATCACCCTTACCAAAAGAAACAACGGGAACCCCGCCGCATCTGAGCTGGCAGGATTTCCACATCATGCGCTCGATACCTACCTGCATAAACTGGTGAAAGCCGGCTACCGGGTAGCCATATGCGATCAGCTCGAAGACCCCAAAGCAGCCAAGGGCATTGTAAAACGGGGTGTTACCGAGCTGGTAACACCAGGCGTTGCTACGAATGACAAGCTGCTGGAACACAACAGCAATAATTTTCTCGCCGCCCTGCATTTCCAGGATGAAAAGATCGGCATTGCCTTCCTGGATATTTCTACAGGAGAATTTTTTGCTACAGAAGGAGACAAAGAATACACAGATAAATTATTACAAAGCCTGCAACCCGCCGAAGTGATCTTTCAACGCAACCGGCAGAAATTTTTCAAGGAATCATTCGGCAGCTCGTTCTTCACCTACACGTTGGATGAATGGATCTTTGCAGAAGTATATGCAACCGAAAACCTGTTGAAACATTTCGGTACGCACAGCCTCAAAGGATTCGGCGTAGAAGGATTACAGGCAGGCATCATTGCAGCAGGCGCCATCCTGCATTATTTAAAAGATACCGAACACCCCAACCTTCAACACATCACGTCTTTGCAGCGGATCAACCGCGATGATTACCTGTGGATGGACCGTTTCACCATACGAAACCTGGAATTACTTGGTAATAACGACCAGGCACAAACGCTTTTTAAAACGATCAATCATACAGTATCGCCAATGGGTAGCCGCCTGCTCAAACGCTGGATGCTGATGCCGTTAAAAGATATTCTTCGCATCAACGAAAGACTAAACACCGTTGAATTCCTGATTAAGGAAACGGATACCCGAAATAAGATTTGTCAGCACATCAAACAGGCCGGTGATATTGAAAGGCTTGCAGCAAAAGTTCCATTAAAAAAGATAAACCCGAGAGAGGTATTGCAGGTGGCCCGTGGGCTTCAGCAAAGTGAGATCATCAAGCAGATCTGCAGCGCATCTTCAAATGAATACCTTAAAAGACTGGGCGATTCGCTTAATCCCTGCAATTATATCCTGGATAAGATCATTCACGAGATCAATGAAAACCCACCGGCAGCTGCCAATAAAGGCGGACTGATCGCAACGGGTATTCATGCCGAACTGGATGAGCTGCGTGCTATCGCCAGCGGAGGAAAAAATTACCTGCTGGAACTGCAACAAAAAGAAGCTGTCCAAACCGGCATCTCTTCATTGAAGATCAGTTTCAATAATGTATTTGGATATTACCTGGAAGTAACGAATCTTCATAAAAACAAAGTGCCCGAAACCTGGATCCGTAAACAGACCCTGGCCAATGCAGAAAGATATATCACACCCGAATTAAAAGTATTTGAAGAAAAGATCATTGGCGCCGAGGATAAGATCTTCCAGATAGAACAGGAACTCTTTCAATCGCTGCTGAATGAATTGCAGGATTATATTGCTCCCATGCAGGTGAATGGCCATGTACTGGCCGTACTCGATTGCCTGGTTTGTTTTTCGAACAATGCGCTGCAGTACAATTATAAGAAACCCCAGCTTCATGATGGGTATGAGCTCGAGCTCAAAGACAGTCGACACCCGGTGATTGAAAGAAACTTACCAATTGGTGAATCCTATATCAGCAATGACATTAACCTCGATGCAACCACACAACAAATCATCATACTAACGGGACCGAATATGAGCGGTAAAAGCGCCATTCTTCGCCAGACCGCTTTGATAACGCTTTTGGCACATATGGGCAGTTTTGTTCCTGCCTCCTCGGCAAGGATCCCACTCACCGATAAAATATTTACGCGGGTAGGCGCTTCCGATAATCTAAGTGGCGGCGAAAGCACTTTCATGGTAGAAATGAATGAAACGGCCAGCATCATCAATAACCTGAGTTCCCGCAGCCTGATCCTGCTCGATGAGATCGGCCGGGGCACGTCAACCTATGATGGTATTTCTATCGCATGGAGCATTGCCGAATACCTTCACCAATCGCCTCATGCACCAAAAACACTTTTTGCCACCCATTACCATGAGCTGAACGAACTGGAAAATACATTCAGCCGAATCAAAAATTTTCATGTAACCAACAAAGAAGTTGGCAACAAGATCATCTTCCTTCGTAAGCTGGCACCCGGCGGAAGCACCCACAGCTTTGGTATTCATGTTGCCCGTATGGCGGGTATGCCGCCGGCGCTCATCGACCGGGCGAATGAAATTTTAAGCCAACTGGAAGATAGCCGTGATAACCAGGGAACCATTCAAAAAGACACTCTACCCGAAAGCATCAAAAATATCAGCAACCCCAAAATGCAACTCAGCATTTTTGACGCCCATTCAGTCACTTTCGATGAGATCAGGAAGATCCTCGAAACAGTAGACATCAACCGACTTACCCCGGTGGAAGCACTCTTGAAGTTGCAGGAGATCAAGAACCGGATAAAATAAAACAGGTTGTTAAAACTGGTTTCTATCCTGCAGCAATAAACAGCAACTTGGCATCTATAAAATATCTTTACACCCTCTATGCTAAGATGCCTATACATATTCTTTATTTTATACCTGATTATCCCTCAACAAAGCCGGGCCCAGAATTGTACAACCCTGGGCCAAAACCCGGGAACGGCATTTCCGGTATGTGGCACCACCGTTTTTAACCAGAATACTGTTCCCATTTGCGGGGGCACATCTTTATACGTACCGGGATGTTCGGGAGGAAGGGATAATTATATCGACAAAAATCCATTCTGGTATAAATTCACCTGCTATCAATCGGGCACACTGGGCTTTTTGATCACCCCCACCAATCCCGGGGATGATTACGATTGGATGTTGTATGATATCACCGGTCGCCGCCCTGAAGAAGTTTATACCAATCGATCTCTGATAGTCACCGGCAACTGGGCTGGTACTTTCGGTGCCACAGGAACCACAGCGGGTGGCGTGAATTATATCCAGTGCGGATCTGACCCGGCAGCCAATTTACCTTCATTTGCTGCCATGCCCAATATTACGGAAGGCCGTCAGTATTTATTATTGGTGAGCCACTTCACCGATACACAAAGCGGCTATTCGTTATCGTTTGGTGGCGGAACGGCCAGCATCACCGATCCCAAAGAGCCTAAACTAGATAATGCCACTGCTTCCTGTGATGCTACGGTGTTGAATGTAACGCTGAACAAAAAAATGAAATGCAGTAGCCTTACAGGAACAGGTTCGGTAGAATTTACCATTTCACCTGCTATTGCTACAGTCGTTAGTGCATCCGGCATTGGCTGCAACAGCAGTTTCGATATGGAAGCTGTTAGCCTCACACTCAACAATCCCTTGCCACCCGGGAATTATTTCATACACATCAGGAATGGCGCCGATGCAAACACTTTGCTGGATAACTGCGAACGGATGATTCCGGTTGGCGATTCTATTCCATTGACCATACTACCATTGCAACCAACTCCCATGGATAGCCTTACTAAACCAGGTTGTGCCGTACAAACCCTGGAACTGGTATTCAGCAAAGGGATCCGTTGCAATTCCATTGACCCTGCAGGTCGTGACTTTTCGGTTACCGGCACTTACCCCGTAACGGTAACGGCTGCCAGCGGAGATTGTGTGAATGGAATCACGAATAGAATATATGTACAGCTTTCTGCCCCTCTTCAAACCCAGGGAAATTTCAGCATCAATTTACAGGTCGGGCACGACGGCAACAGCATCATTGATGAATGCGGCCAGGAAAC
>JAKQKY010000346.1 GCA_029560415.1 Bacteroidota bacterium
CTCATACAAGCATCCCAGCATCACAAACAGCATCAAACTAACATAGGTCCATTGATGTACAAACAACCCTGTGAGCATCACGATCACAAAGATCAATGCCGTTAAGGACCTGGTTTTTAGCGTTTGAATGTTGATGGCCAAGGTGCTTATATTTAATTTGCTGCAAAAGGATTATCCGGGATCGCCGTGGCCCTGAGTACCTGCTCACGGGCATTGATCTTCATCCGGTTCTTTACCGAATATCTGTTCAGGAAACGAAACAGGAAAAAAAGGATGCCAATGGCAATGAGGCCAAACCACCAGTCTACCTTCGGATCAAGCTTGCTTACATCCAGTTTCTCCTTTCGGTTACTCATCGAAAAAAGTTGCGCCAGGGCAATGGCGTTATTTAGAAAATGGGCAATAACATTTACCCAAAGATTCTGCGTTTTATAAAACATCCATCCCAGCACAAAACCCAGCACTGCCCTGCTCAGAAACAAATAAGCCGAACTATGAATGAGACTGAATAAGAGTGAGGTAAAAATGATGGCCAGCACAGGTTGCTTCCACCATTTAACCAGGAGGTTCTGCATGGCACCCCGGAAAAACATTTCTTCGAACAGGGCCGGGAAAAAGGCCATAATGGCCAATGCCATGATAAATTCGGGCCAGCTTTTTAAATTACTAAGTACGAGCACCTGTTCGTTATAGGCTTCCTCGAGTGATTTGGCCATTTTATCCAACGAAGGCAGGTGACTGATGAGGGCCTTGCTCATATCGGCCAGGGGTGCTGCCAGGATATTTGCTGTAAATATGATGAGAAAACCAAGGAGCACCTGGTAAATATTGACGTACTTATTAAAGCCCAGCCACCATGTATTTTTGCCGTTGCTGATCCAGGAAAACAGAACAGCCGGTATGAATAACAGGAAAAAAGTGCCCAAAACCTGCGCCAGGCGGGCATAACTTACATTGGCAGGATCGAGCATGGCTTTAAGCATGGCATCGCCTAAGTTGGCAAATGGGGTGCCTTCGGGTACGATCTTCATAGCAATGATCAACTGGGCGCCACCGGCCAAAATGAATCCAAGGCCAAGGAAAACCAGCAGTAAACCCAGTTGTCCAAAACCCGTGTAACCTTTAATACTCCTATATGGCATATGCTAAGCGGATAAGTTGTAAATTTGCAGCCGCAATATACAAAGAATGATATGCCCAACATAGGCCCCATACAATTACCCGAATTTCCATTGCTGCTTGCACCGATGGAAGATGTGAGCGACCCTCCTTTCAGGGCCGTATGCAAAGACAATGGGGCCGACCTCATGTACAGTGAGTTCATCAGCAGCGAAGGGCTGATCAGGGATGCCATCAAAAGCCGGCAGAAACTCGATTTCAGCGAGGAAGAACGCCCCTTTGGCATCCAGATATTTGGAGGGGATGAAGATGCCATGGCCATGAGTGCCCGTATTTGCGAAACAGTGAACCCTGACCTGGTAGATATTAATTTTGGATGCCCGGTAAAAAAGGTAGTAAATAAAGGAGCAGGTGCCGGTGTATTGAAAGACATTGACCTGATGGTGCGTTTAACCGAAGCTGTTATTAAAAGCACTTCCTTACCGGTGACCGTTAAAACAAGGCTTGGCTGGGACGATAAGACGAAGAATATTGAAGAAGTAGCTGAACGGATGCAGGATATCGGCGTGAAAGCGCTGGCCATCCATGGCAGAACCCGTTGCCAGTTGTATAAAGGCGAAGCTGATTGGACCCTTATTGGTAAAGTAAAAAACAATCCCCGCATTCATATTCCCATTTTTGGAAATGGAGATATTGATAGTCCGCAAAAAGCGCTTGAATATAAAAACCGTTATGGCATCGATGGCATCATGATCGGCAGGGCTGCCATTGGTTATCCGTGGATATTCCGTGAAATAAAGCACTTCCTCAAATCTGGCGAGATATTGCCTTCACCAACTTTGGAAGAACGCATTGCTGTTTGCCGTAAACATCTTCAAAAATCGGTTGAATGGAAAGGCCCGATTGTGGGTATCAATGAAATGCGCAGGCATTATACCAATTATCTGAAAGGATTGCCTGGTATCAGGGAGTATCGTTATAAGCTGGTTACCCTTCCCTCACCCGAAGCCGTATTCGAAGTTTTACAGGAGATCAGTGAACATTATGCAGGATATCAATTCGAAAGAACACCGATAGAGATCATCAATTACCACGAGAAATGTCCTTTATAACCAGGCTGGTTTTTTGATCAGGGAAGATTCAGCGCTTCCAAAACATTTTTGCTCAAAGGATCCGTTCCTGCCTCAAAAAAATGAGTGAGGTTTCCATTTTCATCAATGATATACTTGCAGAAATTCCAGGTGGGGACTTTATTGTTCCAACCATTCAACGATGATTGGGTAAGCCAGGCATATACTTTGTTTTGTTGAGGAGAAGAAACAACGATCGATTTTTTCATCATAGGAAAACTAACCCCATAATTCGCTTTGCAGAATGTAGCAATATCTTCATTGGATCCTTTTTCCTGCTCCTTGAAATCATTGGCCGGAAAACCAATGATCAGCAATTGTTGCTGATGATCGCGGTATAATTTCTCCAGGCTGGCAAACTGTTCCGTGTACCCGCAGTTTGAGGCGGTATTCACAATCATTACTTTCTTTCCTTTTAATTGAGCAAAATCAAATGCAGTTCCGTTGATCGAAGTATCGCTAAGCGAATAGAATGAAACAGCTGGTTTCAGGGTAGCTGTCGATCCAGTTTGTTTCGCATGGCTTTTACTGCTCATCTTCATCAATACCGGGTAAAATGCTTTCAGTAATTTTTGTCGGAACGTCATATTTTTTGAATCTAAATTTATCAATACTACATACACAATGGCCGCTGTCAATAACAGTCCGAATACAATGATTGTTTTACGAATAAACCGGTATTTTATTTTTGCAACACTCATTACCTGATCACCCATTTAAACAGTTTCAGCTTCCCTTTAAAAGGCGGATACTTCACCGAAGGATCGAACCAGGTTGGCGTTTTCATGATGGCTTTCAGGTGACTAAACGTTTCAAAACTAAATCTTCCATGATAACGTCCGGTACCACTGAATCCACGGCCTCCGAAAGGAAGGTTATGATTAGTGAGATGCCAGCTTGCATTGTTCACGCAACCTCCGCCTGAAGCTACAGATGCAAGCCATTTTTTTTCCTTCTCTTTGCCGGATGTGAAAATATAAAAAGCCAACGGGTTCTTATTTTTTGAAATGATGTCCAATGCTTCCTGCATGGTTGAAAAGCCGATGATGGGAAGGATCGGTCCAAAAATTTCATCCGACATGATCGGGCTGCTTAGCTCAATATCATGCATCAGGGTTGGTTCAATATATAATGTATCGCGGTTAGTTTTTCCGCCGTACAATATTTTTCCATCTTTCATATATTGTACAATGCGATCGAATTGTTTTGTGTTGATGATCTTTCCGTAGTTATCACTTTTACTGGCATCCTCTCCGAAAAAATGATTCAGCGTATCTTTCAATGCTGCGATCACTGCATCTTTTTTTGAAACATGCACCAACAGGTAATCGGGCGCCACACACATCTGGCCGGCATTGCTGAATTTTGTCATGGCAATGCGGCGGGCTGCCACATTAATATCTGCATCCGATTCTACTACGCATGGACTTTTGCCCCCAAGCTCCAACGTTACCGGTACAAGATTAGCAGCCGCCATCTGGTATATAAGTTTACCAACAGCTGTGCTGCCGGTATAAAATACATGATCAAAAACAAATTGATTCATCATG
>JAKQKY010000347.1 GCA_029560415.1 Bacteroidota bacterium
ACCCTTCGCAGCCAGGTAAACAACTGGTTTGAAGGATTGAAAAAGCAGGCCGATATTAAAGATGAGCGTAGCAAATTCTTTTAATAAATCAACCATATAATTTAACAGCCGGTCCTGCAAAGTGGCCGGCTTTTTAATTAATTTTACAGGATGTCGGAAGCATTCGTAAATAAAGTAGCAGAAAGCGGGATCATAACTTTGGACCTTGAAACATATTTCCCAAAGGATACGATCGCGGTGTTTGATATGAAGGATTTTCTGTTCATGGGATTGATTTTGAAAGAAAAAGATTTCAGGGAAGCACTTAAAACATTGGATACAGGTACCTATAAGGATAAGGTTGTAGCCCTTACCTGCACAGCAGATGCGGTGATTCCCATGTGGGCCTATATGCTGGCCGCCAGTAAATTGCAGCCAGTAACCAAAGCCATCATGTTTGGTTCTGAAGAAAATGCCAGGAAGCAACTTTTATTAAAGAACATTGAAGCGATCGACGTTGCAGATTATACCGACAAGCGTATTGTGGTTAAAGGTTGTGGCGAAACACCCATGCCCGAAGAAGCCTATGTGGCCATTACCCAACGACTAAGGCCCGTTGCGAAAAGCATCATGTATGGCGAGCCCTGCAGTACAGTTCCTGTATTTAAACAGGAAAGACAAAACAATCCCGCTTAAAACCAGCCCCTTCTTCTAAAAGCAAAAATCATCCACAGCGGAACCAGCAGCATCAGGCCTACAGAAATAAAGAATCCCCATTGATTGTGCAATAAAGGGATCTTTTCAAAATTCATCCCGAAAATGCCGCCAATAACGGTAGCGGGTGCCAGCAGGCAGGTTACAATGGCCATCACCTTCATCACTTCATTCAGTTTGAGGTTTACGGTATTGAGATAGAGGTCCTGCATGTTCATCATCATATCACGATAGTTTTCTGTAAGGTCGTTTGCCTGGATAACGTGATCGTAAACATCTTTAAAATATTTTTCTGTGCGTTCTTCTATGAGTTCGCTTTCACCCCGTAAAATTCCATTGATAACTTCCCTAACCGGTGCAATGCTTCTTTTTAAAACGATCATTTCCTTGCGCAACATATTAATTCTAACCAGGCTCCTTGTGTCGGCATTGCGCATGATGTCTTCCTCCAGCAATTCTATTTTTTCACCCAGCTTTTCCATCACCACGTAAAAATTATCTACGATCAGATCGATCAAAGAATAAAAAAGAAAATCGGTTCCGTTCTGTCTTACTTTACTTCCATTCACACTGATCTTGTCACGCAGCCCGTTAAATACATCACGGTTTGCATCTTCCTGGAAACTGATGACAAAATTTTTACCAAGAATGATGCTGATCTGTTCAGCTTCCACGGACGATTCTGCATCGTTGAAATACAACATATACAGCAGGCAAAACACCAACCCGTTGATCTCATCCATTTTCGGGCGTTGGCCTATGCTTAAAATATCTTCAGTGATTAATTGATGAATGCCAAAATGATTGCAGATCGTTTCTACTTCATTTTTCTTTAATCCATCTACATTGATCCAGGTATTGGAAGGTGTATTCAGAAAAGGATAACACTCTTCTACTGTTTGAATAGAATAGCATTCAGATTTATTTTTATCATATTCATAAATGATGATCTTGATATCACGGGGCTCGGTACGCTTCGGCGCAACGGTGGGGTTTACCTGCAATACTTTTTTGGTACGCAACAATTCAAGCGGGTTGAGAATGTAATCCAGGTAACTTTTTTTACGCATAGTATCTAGTTGAGTTTGATAAATATCCCGATTCTTCACCAATAAAAAAAACCGCAACGATCTGTTGCGGTGTATCAATTTTTAAAGATTTAAAATGAAGCGCTTTTTGGATAACGGGGAAAGGGAATTACATCGCGGATGTTTGTCATGCCGGTAACAAACAGAACAAGCCGCTCAAAGCCCAGGCCGAAACCCGCATGCGGACAAGCACCGAAGCGACGCGTATCCAGGTACCAATCGAGCTCGTCGGCAGGTATGTGCATTTCTTTCATTCTCTTTGTTAGTTTGTCCATCCTTTCTTCTCTTTGTGATCCGCCTACAATTTCACCAATACCGGGAGCCAGGATATCCATGGCAGCCACGGTTTTGCCATCATCGTTCTGGCGCATATAAAAAGCTTTGATCTCTTTCGGGTAATTGGTGAGGATCACTGGTTTCTTAAAATGTTTTTCTACAAGGTATCTTTCATGTTCGCTTTGCAGATCTACTCCCCATCCTTCGATAAGGTATTGGAATTTCTTTTTCTTGTTGTGATTACTTTCTTTTAAAATATCGATGGCTTCGGTATAGGTTAAACGCTCAAAATCGTTGTTCACTACAAAATCAAGTTTTTGTAAAAGCCCCATTTCGCTGCGTTCATTCTGCGGCTTTTGCTTTTCTTCTTCTTCAAGCCTTTGCGCCAGGAATTCAAGATCTTCCCGGTTATGGTCCATCGCATATTTTATGATGTATTTGATAAATTCTTCGGCCAGGTTCATGTTGTCTTCCAGGTCGGCGAATGCCACTTCTGGTTCAATCATCCAGAACTCGGCAAGGTGGCGTGCGGTATTGCTGTTTTCGGCCCTGAACGTTGGTCCGAAAGTATAGATATCACTGAATGCCATAGCGGCAAGTTCCCCTTCGAGCTGGCCACTAACGGTTAGGTTTGTACTACGGCCAAAAAAATCTTCTTTGAAGTTGATGCTTCCGTCATCATTTTTTGCTGCCGTTCCATCCAATGGAAGGGTAGTTACTTTAAACATTTCACCCGCACCTTCTGCATCACTGGCGGTGATGATGGGTGTGTGCAGGTATACAAATCCTTTATCATTAAAAAACTTATGAATGGCAAATGCCAGGGAATGCCTTACCCTGAAAATGGCTCCGAATGTATTTGTTCTGAAACGAAGGTGGGCAATTTCACGCAGGAATTCGAGGCTGTGTTTTTTTGGTTGAAGGGGAAATTTTTCTGCATCACTATCTCCCAGTATCTCTATGGCGCTGGCTTTTAATTCTACTTTTTGTCCCTTACCAAGTGAAGGGATCACTTCGCCCACCGCT
Source organism: Bacteroidota bacterium (assembly GCA_029560415.1). Classification (GTDB taxonomy): domain Bacteria; phylum Bacteroidota; class Bacteroidia; order Chitinophagales; family Chitinophagaceae; genus Ferruginibacter. Next base: position 3,084 of record JAKQKY010000347.1, read on the forward strand.
TTTATGCAGGCACCTGTGGTGATGCGCTTCATTGTTGCTTCATCCAGCAAGCCCAGGTTGGCAACCACCTGCAGGTTATTGTTGGTGCTTCCGTCATTGAGGGCAATGAACTGGTTGTTGCGAAAGGTTCGCACCCATCCCATCACCGTTGCCTGGTAACCCGACTCATCAGATTGTAGTAGTTCCTTTATTTTGATCCGCTTATTAAACATGTATTAAAGTTAAGTGTGCAAAGATAGAAATTGCCCGGCAGAGATGAAACCCCATACGGTCATTAGGTACAAAAAAATTCCACGCTACGGTTGGCAGGTGGAATCTTGTTGCAACGGCAATCAATAACGTTGTTTGGTAAATTTCCGGTGTGGCGGCCTGCTGTGATTATTGCCTCCATGCCTGTTTTGTTGTGAATTACTGGCCGGTGCTTTTTTCATTTGTACACCAGAATAATCAATATGATAAGGGTGATTGGTATCTTTTGGAATCTCTTTACCGATCAGCTTTTGAATGTCTTTCAGGTACGGCAACTCTTCCAGTTCGCAGAAGGAATAAGCAATGCCGCTTAAACCTGCACGCCCTGTTCTGCCAATGCGATGCACATAGGTTTCGGGAACATTGGGCATTTCGTAATTGATCACATGTGTTAACTCATCCACATCAATGCCGCGTGCAGCAATATCAGTGGCGACAAGGATTCGGGTTGTGCGGTCTTTAAAATTACTCAAAGCACGTTGCCTTGCATTTTGCGATTTGTTGCCATGAATGGCCTCAGCCTTTATCCCAATGCGAATAAGGTCTTTCACAACTTTATCTGCACCGTGTTTGGTACGGGTGAATACCAGGGCCGTTTCTATACTTTTATCTTTCAGGATATCGGCAAGCAATGCTCTCTTATTGGCCTTATCAACATAATACAAAGATTGCTGAATGGTTTCTGCCGTAGTTGATTCAGGAGTAACCTCCACTTTTTCGGGATTGGTAAGAATGGCATTGGCCAGCCCTTGAATTTCTTTTGGCATGGTGGCCGAAAAGAAAAGGGTTTGTCGCTTTGAAGGTAATTTGGTGATCACTCTTTTTACGTCGTGCACAAATCCCATATCGAGCATACGATCAGCCTCATCCAATACAAATATTTCAATGTCTTTTAAATTGATATAACCCTGGCTCATCAGATCGAGTAAACGGCCCGGTGTTGCCACCAGGATGTCCACGCCTCTTTGAAGTGCCTGAGTTTGGGGTGCCTGATTCACGCCGCCAAACACCACGAGGTGTTTTAAGCGAAGTCCGCTGCCATAAGCCTGGAAACTTTCCTGGATCTGGATGGCGAGTTCACGGGTTGGTGTAAGGATCAGCGCCCTGATGGGACGTTGCCCGGCGATTGCCGCATGAGGTTTCGACAGCAATTGCAGCATCGGGATGGCAAAAGCAGCTGTTTTGCCCGTTCCGGTTTGGGCACAACCCAATAGGTCCCTTCCTTGCAAAATAAAAGGAATCGCACCTTGCTGAATGGGAGTTGGTTTGGTATAACCTTCCTTGTGGAGCGCATTCAATATGGGCTCAATGATCTTTAAATCTGTAAATAACAATGTAAATAGGTATTAAAATGAGTGCGGAAATAAAGCAGAAAACTTTATCATCAAAAACGAGTATGCCTGCTCGGCATTAATTTGGAGTGAAAAATCAGCAACAAAAACTGGCTTATAATGCCGCGGAAATAAATGAACTGTCACAAATGTACCATTTAATTCCCGGATTGCAGCTTTTCATTTCAAGCAATATGGTCTTGCCTGTATTCATCAATTTCTTCGATAAAGTCCTTCGCCAGAATCAGAGAAGTCCATCCGGAACCTCCAAATAATACTTTAAACCATTTTTTGTGCATATTCTTATCAGAAATGTTCCTGTATAACCAAACGGATAAGAAAGTAAAAGCAACGGTTATGGCTACCTGAAATATCAACAAACCCGTGGGTGCATGTTTCAGCATTTCCCAATTGAGGAACCAGGTGGTATGAAAAGGACATTGCAGGAAAAGGATCCTGGTGACCCACAAGGTGGATAGCTTAAGGTGGGCCAGTTTATCCTGCGTTTCCACGATACTGTTAGAATGATTGATCTGCCTGATCAGGAAAATCTGTTTCAGGTATACAACGATTGCAATGCCGGTGATGATAGCGATCATACCCGCAGAAACAACAAAAAAGATCTTGTTAATGGTCAATGAGTTTAATACCAGGAATACCAGGAACACGACCCAAATGATTCCCAGGATGACAGTGAACCATTTCCCGGTGGTAAGCCTGTTAAGCACAGACTTTGCTTTTTGCGATTGAAGGAATTCAAAGTTCTTCAGGTTCAGCACCCAGGATTGCATATTCAGTATCCTGGATTCTTCAAGCTTCTGATCATATGAACGCCATATGTCGACAATGTTTTTTTCTTCCATGTTTATTGATTGATGTTGGCAAACCGTTGTTTTAATTTCTCTTTGATGCGGCTTATGCGGGTGGCCACATTGGTTTCTGAAATCCCGATGATTTCACTGATATCGCGGTGTGATTTTTCTTCGAGGTAAAGGATCATCAAAGCCCTGTCTAGTTCCCTTAGTTCATGAATGAACTGCTGCAGCAGGTTTATATTTTCCTCATGAATGTGGTGGGTACCCGAAGTTTCTGGTACGTGGACCAGGTCATCTGAAATCGGGACGATGGCCTTGATGTTTTTAGCTTTCCGGTAAAAGGAAATGGCAACGTTCAACGCCACCCGGTACATCCAGGTTGAAAAACGAAAATCGCTATTAAAGCTGCCTGCAGATTTCCAGAGCTGGTAAATGATCTCCTGCGCAAGGTCTTCCCGGTCATGCTTATTTGAACAATACGCATTGCATATTTTGAAAATAATCCGCTTATTTTCTTCGATCAGCCGCAAAAAATTTTCTTTACCGTGCGTTTGGTTCAATGGACAAAATTTTCATTAAACTATTATTCGCAAGAGGGAACATAATATCACAACTTCCCTGAATTATTTTTTTGTAAAATTTTTAAGATTGCAATTTGGGTTTTAGTTCCCTGGAAGCTGCTGTGTATCCGCCATCGGAGCCATCCACAAAATGCGTATGTTTATTTTTCATGTCTTCAACATAACATGTCATGATGCTGGAAGGACTAACATGATGTCCAAAGACCAGGATGCCTGACTGTTCCTGTTCGGTTAAATATTTTATGAAACGGATCCTGTTTTCTTTCGTTCCCGATATGATGGCATTGATGCGCCCATCGATGGTGAGTATTTCGGATTGTGCGATCAGCTGTGAAAGATATTGATGACCACTCATTTTATTCACGGTAAGGTCATACCTGAAATAAAATGCGCCAATGAAATTTTCAACCAGCCGTTTCAGCATGAAAAATGGTTTCGTTTTGCTGTACCGGGCAAGCATCTCTTTCTGTATTTTTTGAACACTGTTTTTAAGCCTCAGCATTTTTATTGTGATTGGATGATGCTCGTTGGCATTGCCATAAATTTCTTCCAATGTATTCAGCACATCTCTGTAAACAGCCATTTGCCTGTTGGGATCTGTAGCCTCAATCAGCAGGCATACAACTTCTGCAGCCTTGCTTGGCGGTCTTACCTCGTCCCAGCGGCATTCCATGCCTTGTAAGTTTAATTCATCGGGAGATTGAAGATTCATTTCTTTTTTTTCAATGCCCGGCCCATCAACTTCATTTTGTTTCACCCTTTTTTCTGAATATTTCAATCCATTCCCTATCAATATAGGTTTCAAAAAACCTGCAGTCATTTCAACTTTTGCAAGCTTCATTTCATAACCGGCATTATAAATTTCTTTAACCGGAACGCTGCCGATACGTAGATCAAGTGAAAAGTTCTTAAGGCTGTTTTGTTTATGCGCCTGCAACCCGGCTAAAACTTTTTCGAGCAGGAAATCCGGCACGAGCACGGTTCCTCCATCACCTCCGAAGAAATAGGGAATCTCTACCTGCTGTGCTTTTGAAATATTGAGTGCAACAATCAGGCAACCGGCCGCAATGAGATTTACATCAGCATGTTTGCCGCCCGAAACAGCGCCAGTAGAATTGTTAATATCGGCAACGACTACATGCCAGTTTTCGGGGATATCTTTAAAATATGCAGGATTTGCTAAAACCGCACTGATGGGTTGTTGAAGGGCTGGTATGTTTTTGTAGAATTGCAAGTTGATGCATAAACTGTTAAAAAGAAGTATTCGTTACCGTTATGGCTTTAATATGGATAAAACCGGTCAAGGTAGAAACTGAAGCCACCCTAAATTAGATTATTTGAAAATAACATACACGACCCAGCTCATCAGGTAGGCCAACCCGGTCATATAGGCAAGTTGGATCATGGGCCATTTCCAGCTCCTGGTTTCTCTCTTTACCACGGCGATGGTGCTCATGCATTGCATGGCCAGTACATAAAATACGAGTAAGGAAAGTCCCGTTGCCAGGGTATACACCTTTGTACCATCCTCTTTTACAGCGGCATTCATTTTTTGACGAAGGGTAGTATTGGTTTCATCTACGTTATCGCCCACACTGTATAAAGTTGCCATGGTGCCCACGAAAACTTCCCTGGCGGCAAAAGACGTAATGAGGGCAATCCCGATTTTCCAATCAAACCCCAGCGGTTTAATAACGGGTTCGATGGCCTTACCCAGCGTACCAGCAAAGGAGGTTTGCAGTAGGGCTGTTTTTTTAAGACGGGTAATTTCTTCTGCCTGGCCTGGATTATTCATGATTTGTGTATCAAATTCAGCTGCTACGGTACGCATTTTTTCCGGTGGACCATACGTGCTAAGCCCCCACAGAAGCAAGCTGATGACCATGATCACTTTACCCGCATCAAACACAAATATTTTGGCTTTTTCGATCATGGTATACAATACATTCTTCCAACGCGGACCGCGGTATACCGGCAACTCTAATATAAAATAACTTCGTTCGGTTGATTTGATAAACCATTTCATCACCCAGGCAACCACAAGCGCCATTACAGTGCCGAGCAGGTAAAGTCCCATCATGACGAGACCCTGCAAACTTAAAAAACCAAAATACAGTTTAGAAGGGATCACGAGCGCAATGAGGATAGTGTATACAGGAAGCCTGGCGCTGCAGCTCATCAACGGGGTGATCATGATGGTAAGCAGCCTTTCTTTTTTATTTTCAATATTGCGGGCGCTCATAATGGCCGGTACGGCGCAAGCAAAACCACTGATCATGGGCATGACGCTTTTTCCGTTGAGACCCACTTTTCGCATAAGCTTATCCGTTAAGAAACTGATGCGGGCCATGTAACCGGTATCTTCCAATAGCGTGATCAATCCAAACAATATCATGATCTGTGGAACAAAGAGCATGATACCGCTGAGTCCGGCCACTACGCCGTTGATAAAAAGATCGCTGAACCATCCTGCCGGTAATACGCCCGAGAGCCAACCGGCCAGTTGCCCAAAACTCCATTCAATGGCATCCATCGGGTATTGAGCCACCCAAAAAACACTTTGAAACAGGAGGAACAAAACGCCGATCAATATCAGGTAACCCCATGTGCGGTGAAGGAGTAAATTGTCGAGCTTCTCGGTAAACATTGATTTTTGCAACGGGTCGCTTTCAATCACCGATTGCTGCATAATGTGTTTTATGCGGGTATAACGCTGCATGATCTCATCAGCCTGCGTTTTGGTTGGATTAAATTTATTCCTGATCTCAATATTCTCTATGTCATCCTGTAGACGGTCGTTTAATATAAAATTCTCATGATTGATGAGATAATGTACTGCGGCATAATTGCTGATCTGTGGGAAAAGCAGTTTTACTTCGTCGATCGACTTTTGAACGATCTCATCTGTTTCAATAAAATCCCTGGCAGGAACCTGCTGCATGTTTTCGGCCGATAATTCAAGCGCTTTCTTTAAAGCTGCAATGCCTTTGTTTTTTCGGGGATTAATGGCCACGATGGGTACGCCCAACTCTCTTTCCAGGCCTGGGATATCTATTTGTGTTCCTTTCTGTTTGGCAAGGTCCATCATGGTAAAAGCCACTACCACTGGTATTTTGAGGTCGATGATCTGGGTGCAGAATAACAGGTTTCGTTTGAGGCTGCTGGCATCGGCCACCAGGAGGATCATATCTGGTTTCAGTGTTTCGTCCTGTTGAAGGAGTACTTTGTAGGAAACCCATTCATCTGCCCGCTTGGGATAGAGGCTATAGGTTCCCGGAAGATCGATGAAATTTGCAGTTATATTTTCTGATAGCTGGCTGGTGCCGGTTTTTTTATCAACCGTTACCCCGGGGAAATTTCCTACCTTCTGCTTCAGTCCGGTCAATACATTGAAAAGCGAACTTTTTCCGCTGTTTGGGTTGCCGACCAGGGCTATATTGATTTTTCTGCTCACCGGGTAATAAATACGTTGGTTTTTATTCCGTTGCAAAAGTAAGGCTTCCCCCGGCTTGGGGTTTACGAATTAAAGAAAGAAGGCATCGAAATAAGATTAAACCTCTGTGGTTGATTAACTTTGTACCGATTCAATATTAGCACATATGAAATATATACTGGTTTCCATCCTTTTTTTCGCCCAGGCAGTTGTGGCACAGGAATTATCTGAACAAGACAAACGTTCGATCGCTTCCATAAAATCAACAGTAGAATACCTTTCTGATGATAAACTGGAAGGCCGGCGTACCGGAACAGCTGGTGAAAAACTGGCCTACGAATTCATTGCCAGCCAGTTTAAAAAGCACCAGGTACAACCGATGGGCGACCAGGGTAGTTATGTTCAAAGCTTTGATGTTAACGACGGTAAGGAAATTCAAGCTGGCAATACCCTTCGTTTTGCTGACGTGAATTTATCTGTGAATGAAGATTATTTTCCTTTGCCATATGCGCCCATTGGATCGGCAACATCTGCAGTGGCCACGTATTATCTACTTGACCTGAATCAATATCGCGATTCAGGAAAAAGCAACCCGCACTTCGATCAGAAAGAAGCCATACTCAATAAAATAAAAGAAGAACAATATAAAGGCACTACTGCGTTCCTGATCTGTAATACAGCTTCAGCAAGCGATCCCGAAAAATTTGATGAGAAAGATAAAACAGCTTCTGTAGGCATGCCTGTATTTTATTTAACGGCATCGGGCCTGCAGAAATACAAAGCTGCCGAAAATAAAAGAACAGCATTGTCATACAGCATAAAGTTGAGCCCAAAAATCCGCAAGGGACATAATGTGATTGGCTATATAGATAACAAAGCTGCTTCAACGATCATCCTCGGTGCTCATTACGATCACCTTGGTTATGGAGAAGATCATAATTCATTGTACGCGGGTACAACGCCGATGGTTCACAATGGCGCCGATGATAATGCCAGTGGAACCGCTGCCCTCATTGAATTGAGTGACCGGATCGGGAAGAGCGGACTGAAAAAATACAACTATATATTTATCGCTTTCTCGGGAGAAGAACTTGGACTTTATGGTTCCAAATATTTTACAGAACATAGCCCGATCACATTTGATAAAGTAAATTTTATGATCAATATGGATATGGTGGGCAGGTTAAATGACAGTACTCATGGACTAACCATTGGTGGATATGGCACATCACCAGCATGGCCTGAGATCATCAAAACAGGAAATGAATTTTTTAAAATTAAGCTCGATAGCAGTGGAAGCGGACCAAGTGATCACACATCATTTTACCGGAAAGACGTTCCTGTATTGTTTTTCTTCACAGGCACCCACACCGATTATCATAAACCAAGTGATGATGCCAACAAAATAAACTACAAAGGCGAACTGGATATCATCAAATACATTTACCGGGTGATTGAATGGGCCAACGACAAAGACAAACTCGCCTTTACAAAAACGAAGGAATCCAATACATCTGCCAAAAGCAGTTTTAAAGTAACCCTGGGCATCATGATCGATTATACCTTTAGCGATAACGGCGTATTGGTAGAAGGCGTTAGTGAAAACCGTCCTGCGCAAAAAGCCGGCATAAAAGTTGGGGATATTCTATACCAGATCGGGCAGCATGCTTTTAGCGATGTACAGACTTATATGCAGACATTGAATAAATTCAATAAAGGAGAAGCCACAAAAGTGAAGCTTCGCCGCGGAAAAGAAGATGTTGAATTAGACCTCGTTTTTTGATCATAAGTTTCTATTACCAGCATACATGAAATTAAAAATTGATAACGAAACACTGGCGGAGGAATTTTTTGAATGCACGAAGCTGCTGGGCATTGTGGCGCCGGTAAAAGATTACCAGTTCATCTGGCATATCAATGAAAAATTAGGATTTAAATTCAGGATCAATAACAGTATTGAAATCCAGCTGCGCAAAAAGGACAGGAATTATTTTTTTTCCATTTATGAGTATTATGTTCCCGGGTGTTGCCTGGTGCATTATCTCTACAATAATCAATACGATGGAGAATACCTGTTGCCCGAATTCAAGCATCTCGATTTTTTATGGCTAACCATGGGAGAAGAAATTGAAAAAGAAGAATTGAATCACCTGCAACAATCCATCAAACTACTGCCCTCTGTACAATTGGTGAACGAGATGACCAATGAAAAGATAAAGAACAAACAGCATTTAATATTTTAGACAGCTTGCATAAAACAAACTCATCATGTGGACAGAAAAAGAAAATGCATTGTACCAGAAATTTGAGTTTGCAGATTTCTCTGCTGCTTTTGCCTTTATGACCAGGGTGGCGTTATTGGCTGAGAAAATGGACCATCATCCCCGATGGACGAATGTTTATAATACAGTTGAGGTTTGGCTGAACACCCATGATGCCGGGGATGTAGTAACCGAAAAAGATCGCAAACTTGCTTCGCAGATCGACAAGATCGTTTAGAGTTTCACGTTAATAATTTTATCACCCCGTTTGATAAACCGGCCGATCGGGTTATCAAAAGCCTTGAGGCCATTGGCTTCCAGCAATTGTGTAATGACTGGTAAGCTGGCTTCATTTGCAGAAAACAATAATCCTCCATTGGTTTGTGGATCGGGTAACAGGCTGAAAGCTTCCATCACATTTACACCTTTTTCGAACCCAACTTTAGTGCTGTAACTGTTCCAGTTCCTGAACGTTGCATCGGGAACGATCCGTTGAGCCAGGTATTCCCTGGAACCTTCGGTTACGGGTAACTGTGAGTAAAGCAGCTCGGCAGATAAACCAGCGCCTTCTGCCATTTCTACCAGGTGACCCAGGATGCCAAAACCGGTGACATCGGTCATTGCCGTAACGCCTGGAATTTTACCCAACAATTCTCCAACCTTATTAAGTGAACTCATTTGATCTAACATAACCCCGGCATGTTCTTCTTTTAATAAACCTCTTTTTTGTGCTGTTGATAAGATGCCTACGCCAATTGGTTTTGTGAGGAAGATAAGATCGCCTTCTTTGGCGGTATTATTTTGTTTGAGTTGTTCAATGGTACAGGTACCAGTTACGGCCAATCCAAATATGGGTTCTGTACTGTCGATGCTATGACCGCCCGCCAGGCTGATGCCCGCTTCTGCACAAATATGCCGGGCGCCTTCCAACACCTGTTGTGCCAATGAAGCAGGAAGTTTTTCAACCGGCCAGCCCAGTATGGCCACAGCCATTAATGGTCTACCTCCCATCGCATATACGTCACTGATAGCATTGGCCGCGGCGATTCGTCCAAAATCAAATGGATCATCTACGATAGGCATAAAAAAATCGGTGGTAGATATGATGCACATTCCATTGCCGATATCATAAACGGCTGCATCATCGTTGCTGGCGTTTCCAACCAATAAATTGGGATCGTTGGGAAAAACCGTCTTTCCGTGAAGAATCTCTTCCAATAGCTTTGGCGCTATTTTACAGCCGCACCCTGCACCCCGTGAGTATTGTGTGAGTCTGACCTGGTTAGAATCAGAATTTTCTTCCGGTCCGGGAGTAGCTATTATATCTGGCATGATTATTTTTTACGTTTGAATATGATGGCTGCATTTCTTTGCAGATCGCCACTGAACCTGATCTCATATAAATCCTTGCCATCGCGTACTACCAGCAAACCCGTGTTGGGTGCTATGCTGCCCAGGTTTTCGGCATACATGATGAGCTGCACACTATCGGCATTCCGATCTATGTAAATTGATTTGCGGATTGCATTGGTGCTAAGTCCCTGCTTAGCCATGATGATCGCACCATTCATTAACACACTAACGGTATCGCCATCTACTTCTCCATTATCGTATAAAGCCAGTTGAAGACTGTCGGATCTGAAATAAACCGTTTGTTGTGTGATGGTTTTTCTTTTATCTACATCCACGGCCGGGAAGTTTGTATTAATATTTTTAGGGATCATCTTTGTATCAGTAAAATCAGGTTCCTTTTTAGCTACTGCAGTCCGCACTTCAATTTCTTTATTAGCAAGGCTGTCTGATGTTCCCGTTTTTTTCCTGCCCAGGTCAACACTTGAAGGCTTGGCTGCAATGGGATGATCGCCGATCTCTCTCGTTGGTTTCTGTTTTGCTGTTTCGGGTAAAGTTTTAACGGTTAACCTTTTTGCTTCGAGTATTTTATTGTCGGCTTCAATGGCAGCCAGGGTTTGATCATTGGCCACAAAAGAAAGATCGTTCACTTTTCCCAATTCCTGCAGGTGAGGGATGAGGGCGGATTGCCAGTAATCATTTTTTCGCTGTAGGCTAACCGTTCCCGTTAGTGAACTGTATTCTTTGGTCCTGTTCGTTGAAAAGGGACCATTTAACTTTAATACACTATCAACTACCTCAAGCGTTAACACACTTAACGACCTGACTCCTTTTGGCGGGGCTTCGGGATAATTATTGGCAATGAGACCAGCGTCCTCAATGATTATTTTTCCGTCTGCTTTTTTGATTTTAACTTTTTTTACACCATAATACTGTTTATCATCCACGATGAACCAGGTATGAGAATAACCACTGAACTTTCCTTTTTTTTCTTCACTGATGGCAATTTCATATCGGTAAAACAGTTTCGTTGTATCGTTGTACAGGGTCCCTTTCCATAAGCCGGTGATATCAGTTTCCTGGGCCTTGCCCAATATGGGAATGAGCAATACGATTAATGGGATTATAAATGAACGGAACTGCATGTTAAAATGTTTTGAGTATTTGATACACTATCAACGGAATCGCAGCTTATTTTATTTAATAAAGCATCTATATTTTCTCTTTTTAGCAACGATTTCTCATAAGTTTTATCATAATACTGCAAAAGGATGCTAAAACATGCCCTGGTATCTCCTTCAATTAAAAAGCCGATCGCCGTTTTCGTTTCCAGCGGACCCAGTCTTTTCTGGATACGCATGATTGCGTTTACCAGTTTTTCTTTTTCCAAGGAACCATACGCATCCATTATATATTGAAGCCGGTTTTCATAAGGAATATCTACAAAATATACGGGCATCAAACGCATGGTTTTCCAAAAGGCCGGCGGTATATTCAACACCCCGATGCGCTGGCTCTCATCTTCCAGCCAAAAACACCGATCCGTATACAAGGATAAAAACCACGCCAGTTTATTTTCAAACATTTCCTGGGAAGGTTGTGGCAACTGACCAATACCTCCAAACGCAGATCCTTTATGATGAGCAAGACCTTCCAGGTCGATCACAGGTTCGTTGAGGCGTTGCAGTTGGACAAGAATATCTGTTTTACCGCTTCCGGTAAATCCACCCACGATCCTTCCATCATAAGGATTTTCAAATTGATTTAAAGTCCAGTTTCTAAATGCTTTATAACCTCCAACGAGCGTGTACACTTCAAATCCATACAGATCAAGTAACCAGGCCACAGCGCCACTGCGCATACCCCCACGCCAACAATGTACCAGCACACGGTTGGGATGTTCATTGGTTGAATTTGATGTTTGCCTGGCTTTTATAATGGCTTCAACCTGTTCTACCATGTCACGCATTTTTACGCCAAAAAAATCAAGTCCGAGTTTGATCGCCTTTTGTTTTCCCTGTTGCTTGTAGGCGGTTCCTACAATTTTTCTTTCCTCATCAGTAAATAACGGTAAGCTGTATGCGCCAGGAATGTGGGCATGGTTAAATTCTCCCGGACTTCTGACATCCAGTACCGGGAAATGAACGGCCTGTTCAAGGAATGTTGTTATGGTAATTTTTGTTATCGACATGCAGGAACCTGTTCAGGGGCATCAGCTAAGATACAGAAACTATCTTCTGTGATTTTATGTTATGGCGAAGAGCATTTTGTAACGGAAACCATTAATCATCTTTCTTTCTTCTCAGGATAACGGCGGCATTGGTTTTCAGATCTGCGCTGAACCTCACTTCATACACTGTTTTTCCTTCCCTGACAATCAGCAGGCCTGTGTTAGGGGGAATGCTGCCCAGGTTTTCGGCATACATCACCAGCATTTGTGAATCAGGACTGTTTCTATCGAAATAAACAGTATGATTATTCGGCCTGGTGTTGAGGCCTTGTTTGGCGATGATCACTTTGCCATCGAGCAATACACTTACGGTATCGCCATCAATTTCACCATTGTCATAGAGGGTGATCTGCAGGCTGTCTGCGCTGTATGTTATCGATTGGGTACTGTTGATAGATCGTTTCGCCACATCCAAAGCTGCACCTGATTGAACAACCTCTACTTGTTTTACAGGCCGGCTGGTTTTGGCAGGAACCGATGGAATGATGGCAGGCACCACTGCTGCGGCTACCGGCTGTGCAATTTTAGCAGCAGGTTTTGTGATGGTTTTTTCTGTTACAGCCACCGCTTTTGAAGCGCCACCAATAACCGGGATGATCCGGGATGGAGGCTTGGATTTAAACGAAACAAAAACCGGCGATCGTTTAATGTTCTTTCTAAACGGCTCTTTTAATGTTGCCAGGGGTAATGACCTTTTTGTTAATACAAGATCTGGTTCTGCTACCGGTAAATCTTTTACGGGCGCAGTTACGGGTGCTGGCTTTATGTCAACTGGTTTATTGAAGGACAAGGCTTCTGCCAATTTCAGTTCATCCAGCTTTTTAAATAATTCGCTCGATTTATAATCGCTCTTTTTTTGCATGGTTACCGAGCCTGTTGCCATTAAAAACCGCTTTGTTTTATTGGTACTCCAGGTTCCCGTCATCACACTTACAGAATCTGATTCACTAACGGTCAGCAACATACGTTTTCTCAATTCCTTTGGTTGAGCTATGCTCGATGCTTTGGCCAGTTGCTTTTCGTCTTCAATGATAATGATATTGTCTTTTATGGTGATTGAATGATCCCTGATGACAATGTGTTTGATGCCATTTTCTTCAAAGCTGATCCTGGAGAATCCGGTGTACCCACCTTTGCTTTCGCTGAGGGACAATTCAAATGGATAAGTTTTTTTGGTAGAGTCAACATAGAATTCACCCTTCCAGATGCCTGCAAGGCTTTTCCCGTTTGGCTGATCGGGTTGCGCAAATGCGATGGCGGGCAGCAGGAACAGCCACAAAAGAAAGTTGTATGTGATGAAGCGTTTCAAATAATTTATTGATAGGTTAATGCTGACTTACATTCATTTCCAACCCTAAATTTAATTTTTTAGCGTCAATGAAACATTCTCTTACAAAAAAACCGTTGACGGATCAACGGTTGTATTTTATTAAAAAGTTTTTATTAACCGTTCATGCTGGTTAAGAACTCGGCATTGTCCTTGGTACCCTTCATGTTTTTCAACAGGGTATTCAGGGCTTCTTCCGGGTTCATATCGGCCATGTGTTTGCGCAATACCCACATGCGCTGGAAGGTATCTTTATCCAACAACAGATCGTCACGTCTTGTAGAAGAAGAAACGATGTCGATGGCAGGATAAATGCGGCGGTTTGATAGTTTACGTTCCAACTGCAATTCCATATTACCGGTACCTTTGAATTCTTCAAAGATCACCTCATCCATTTTGCTTCCTGTATCTACCAGGGCTGTAGCAATGATGGTGAGCGATCCGCCATTTTCAATTTTACGGGCAGCTCCAAAAAACTGTTTTGGCTTCTGCATCGCATTGGCTTCCACACCACCTGATAATACTTTACCGGAAGATGGGGCAACCGTATTGTGTGCACGTGCCAGGCGGGTGATCGAATCCAGGAGGATCACCACATCGTGTCCGCATTCAACCAATCTTTTTGCTTTCTGCAATGCAATGGTGCTTACTTTAACGTGTTTTTCGGCAGGTTCATCAAATGTAGAGGCGATCACTTCGGCCCTTACGCTTCTTTCCATATCGGTAACCTCTTCCGGTCTTTCATCTACCAGTACAATCATCAGGTAACATTCCGGGTGATTTTCTGCAATGGCATTGGCCAGTTCTTTTAAAAGCATCGTTTTACCCGTTTTTGGCTGGGCTACGATCAATCCACGTTGTCCTTTACCAATTGGGGTAAACAGGTCCATGATACGTGTGCTGTAATTATCTGACTTGGTTGTAAGATTTAATTTTTCAAAAGGGAAAAGTGGTGTTAAGTAATCGAAAGGAACACGATCCCTTACTTCTTCCGGACTTTTACCATTGATTGTTTCTACTTTTAGTAAAGCAAAATATTTTTCACCTTCTTTAGGAGGGCGTACGGAACCGTAAACAGTATCACCGGTTTTTAAGCCAAATAATTTAATCTGTGAAGGAGAAACATAAATATCATCGGGTGAAGAAAGATAATTGTAATCGCTGCTACGCAGGAAACCATAACCATCGGGCATCATTTCCAAAACGCCTTCTCCCAACACAACACCGTCGAATTCGATATTGAAAGTAGGTTGCTGATCTCTTCTTGTTTGCTGGTAGTTCTTGCTTTCCCTGTTTGGCTGTGAAGGTTCTTCCATATCAACTTCGGGCTGTTGAATATCTTCTTCCTGTAACATCTGTGCAATGGCAGCAGGGATCGTTGTTTGCTGATCGGTGATCGGTTGTAATTCTTCTTCCTCCTCCTGCTCTATGTCTTGTTTCTGTTTTTTAACCGGGTGTTTTTTTTCTGGTTCGGCTTTTTTTATTTTATGTGCCGTTGCTTCTTTTTTAGGAGCCTCTTCTTTTGCCGGGGCTTCTTCTTTCTCTTTCTCTTTGGGTGCCGGGGTTGCGGGCATATCGGATTTTAAAATCCTTTTGCGTTTAGGTTTTTCTCCTCCCGGGGTTTTATTATCTGCTGTCATAACGGCTTGTTTATTCAGGATGATGGAAACGAGATCCTGTTTATTCAATTTTTTTGTGTTGGGAATATCGAGCTGGTCTGCAATATCCAGCAGCTCAGGAACGAGCAACTCGTTCAATTGTAGAATGTCGTACATAGAATATAAGAAAATGCGTTGTTCAAAAAAATCCGCTCTTGATTGAATGAAAAAATTGTAGTTGAAAAATTATGCTGATGGAAAAGGTTAAGTTGTTGAAGGGATCAGACTTGGATAATCTTCGCAACCGAATCCAATGCAATAATACGCAGATTTTAGATAATAAAAGAATTTTTTGTGCTGCCGGTAAGGCCGTTTAGTTATACTTTAACGCACTTATAGCTTGTATTTCGGTTGATTTGCCCAATAAATATGCAATTTTTAATATTCGTTGTTATGTTACTTCAAATAAACACCTACATGGAGTTTTGCTCCTATGGAATACATTAGAAATGCCAGCCATTTCATAGCATGATTACCATTCAACAGAGCGAATGATATTATTTTTTACCTGCGGATATATTTTCCGGTACAGCTCATTCAATACATCTTCTTTTCTGGGTGTATTATAGCCGCTGCCATTGATCATTTGCCAGTCGCGGCTAGATAAGGCCCTGCTATCACCATTAAATGTAGCCCGCTCTTCTTCCCATCGATAAGTTTCATTGAAATTGCGATATAGAATATTCTTTCCTTCAGCCAGGTCGCGGATGATCAGTTCCATATCGGCCCTGGCATTAAAACTCATCCGGGTGATGTACAAAGTTGCAGATACGGTGTTATATACAGGCTTTCCGGCTGTATCCGAGCCCACCTGTACTCTTTCACTCACGTTGCGGGAATACTGGTAACTGATCGGTTGGGGTATATCCATGTTTCGTAATCGGAGGTCTATGTTCCAATCGGGTTGTATGTTATCACGCCTTTCTTCCCAGTCGGTATAAAACCTCGCAGCATA
>JAKQKY010000355.1 GCA_029560415.1 Bacteroidota bacterium
GCTAATTCCAGGAGGCATTTCCTGCAGAGGCAATCTTCGTAGCGCCTGGCGATCAGCTCACCCGTTTCTTTACTGAGGGTGATACCATTGCACTGGCAGCGGGCTATATCTCCTTGCCGGCATTCGAATGCGCCACCGCAACGGGGGCAGTTCTTTTCCTCGTGTTTAGGCTTGATATCCATTTCGGATAATTTAAATTAATATCTTTTTATTTTCTCTGTACCTCTGTGCTTCAAAAAGAGACGATTATTTAAAAGACATCTCTAATTATTTGAAACTCCTTAATCATTTCACTTTTACTTTTTTGCTTCTCCCCCGAGATCCGCTTCGTTCGTCGGGGCAGGCAAAAAAAGTACTCCCGAAATCGCTTCGCTCATCGGGACGTTCCGCAAAAAAAGGAGCCCCGAAAAAATTACATCCTTTTTCGGGAGGGAGCCCTGATTAAGCTTTTGCACTACTGTAAACTCAAATTCAGTTCCCTGATCATTAACAGTATAAAATTTAAAGCCTTTTTATAGCACAAAACATTTAATAATATTTTTTGCATTCTCTGTGTCTTCGTGCCTTCGTGTCTCTGTGTTTCAAAAAAACCTTACCTGGCAAATAATACTTTGTTCGGAATAATGCCCGGTGAAACAGAAAAGCTGAATTTCTTCACCCCATTGCGGTTAAAACAAGTTACCTCTCCCGGAGATGAAAAATTAATGGCATCGGTAATGTATACATCGCCATTCTGTTCATCGATGTTGATGCCATAGGAAGTCTGTATCACGGTGCCATCAGTAATAAATGAATTGCGTACGACCGAATTATTGAGCGTGTTGATCACTTTACAATCGCCGCCACCATAGTTATTGTACAGGTAGGCGGTATCGTTATGAATGCGGATATGGTCATAGGCATAGGCTGCTCCCAGGTTCGTCTTCAGTGTATTTGTTGCTGCGCTGATAACAGAAATAAAGGGCGGAACTGCCGGCGTACCAAAGGCATTGCCATAGCCGCTTACATATACATCTCCGACTGAGTTAACTTCTATTTTCTGCGGGTTCAATCCTACCGTGATCTTCTTTATTTCCAGATTGCTGTTGAGATCTACCACCGAAACGGTTGAATCGAATACAGGGTTCAATCCGCCCGAATTGGCCACGTACAAATAATTTCCATAGGTTGCAATGCCTTCGGGGTTGGCCCCAACATTAATAGAACCTGTTATGGAAAGCGATGTGGTATCTATGATACTGATGGTATTGTCGAACGATGAAACATATACTTTTCCACGGGCGCCGAGTGCAAACCGTGGGCTCTTATTGCCCGAACCATTTATAAAAGATACCTTACCCAATAACACACCTGTTGATGCATTCAATACCGTTACATTGCCCGAACCATTCATCACGATGTATAATTTAGAACCATAGATGATGGCATCATTGGCCAGGTCGCCAAGACCGCCTGTTTGGGTTGGATTTTGCTGACGATAAAAATCGGCTGCTACTACTCCACTCGCTACATTGCGATAAGCCAGGGTGGCATTGTTGCCTCCAAAACCGCCTTCGCATAATACATAAATTCCGGTGGCAGGAGAAAGTACCGGCTCCGGAATCACTACATTTTCATCCTTTTTACATGCATTCAAGGCCACGAGTCCTGTTAAAAGGATGGCAAAAAAACTTCTTTTCATTTTTCTATATTTTGTTGTTTACGATGATGTTTAAAATTAGCTGTTATGCCTAACCGGTAGTTTAATCGTGGCATGGGATAATACCGGATCACTTCATACTGGTTATTGAACAGGTTATTGATCTCGGCCAGCAATACATATTGGCCTTGTTGCTTTGTTTTAAATGAATACCTTATGGCTGTTGAATGATCGGCCCATCCCTGCACCAGGTTAACGGGCAATAGATCGCCCTGCCGATACCGGTATGCCGAACTGATGATGTTATAACTCCATGTAAAAGATTTGTACCCTGCAGCAAGACTAAAACTCCCGGAATGTTTCGGTGTATAGGGCAGCATGGCCTTATAGTTATAGGCCAGCGGGTTGGTTACATCAAGGGCTTCCTGCAAACTATATGATATGCCGGCTGTTAATTGCCATTCTTTAGATATCCTGTAACGGCCATGTGCTGACACATCCAATCCCCTGATACGTGCCTTGCCGATGTTAGACATCGTCCATTGAAACAGATTTTGCCGGGGCACCGCTATGATCTTATTGGTGACCTGGTTCAGGTAAGCATCTGCAGTCATGCGAAACTCACTCAAACGGGTATCCGAATTCCGGGCATATGTTATGCCAGCATTGAATTGATGCACGTATTCCGGTAATAAATTCGTATTCCCGATATTGGTATAATAGAGATCATCAAAAGTTGGTGCCCGGAATATTCTTTTATAGCTCAGTCGCAGCCTAACGGGTAACCTACCAAATGGCTGGCCAGATACTGCAAAGGCCGGCGTAAAGGCACTTCTGGCGCTGGCTGCCAGGCCGATTTTTACTTTTTCCCGGATACCCGTATGCAATAGCTGGGCATCGGCTTCAAAACGTTGCTTCTTAAACCGCAGGGCAATGTTTTGCAGGAAACTGTAACGGGAAGGCTCGGGGAAATTGATCACAAACGAATCGGACCTGTTTAACTGGTCGATGAAATAGTCCACGGCAACCGATGCACTAAAAGACGTAGAGAACTGCTGACGGTAAGCTACTGAGGCATACCCCGATCGCAGGTGAAAATTATTTTCAAGCAGGCCGGCGCTATTGCTGTAGGCCGGATCAAGATAATACTTATCATCCGAAGCATATTTGGCATTGATCAGCAAACGGCCCCTATCCCTTACCGTTTTATTCCAGGAAAACTGGGTAAAAAAAGATTTATTATTCAGCCGCTGGGCCGAAATATTATTGTACAAAATGACCGAACCCGGTAAGCCACGCTTTGAATCGTAATAATACAATTTTAGCCGGGCTGCATTGCTGTCGTTGCGGATATAGGCTGCATCATACTCAACCCTGTATGACTTTACATCAGAATTGATCCGCTTATCCGATGATTGTCCATTTTCATAATTGATGTAAGGATATTTCCCATGCGCCTGTTGATACTCTGCCTGGATACCCTGGCTGAAATGACCTTTCAACGGCATGCGATAAGACAATGATGGATTGATGAATCCAAAAGATCCTCCTTTTAATTTCAGCGTTAATGTACCGGATTGCCGTTCGGTTGACTGTGCATGCAATGATAATACCGAAGCACTTGCAAAGGACCTGGCCGGCATGAGAATATCGGGCGGTTG
>JAKQKY010000364.1 GCA_029560415.1 Bacteroidota bacterium
GCTGCTTAAGACGATTCATCTAAGGATACAGTTGGTTGGTTGGGTTCCGGCTGTATCACAAAAATTAATAACCAAATAAACATGTAGAAGGCTTGTGACGGATATGTTTGGACCAGGGTTCGACTCCCTGCAGCTCCACAATAATGGATTGCAACTAGTTATTTGATAAGATGTTGCAATCCATTTTTACTTTTGATAGTCCATATTTAGTCCGCATTTTCACACATCTAATTTCCACTTGCGATTTCACGTTTCTTATACCATTCTACGGATCAGAATGTTTTAGGTTTGAAACCTGAGAGGATTCTTACCTGGTTCTTGCGATTGTTAGCTGTTTCATTTTACTAACTGGAACTTCATTTTTTATCAACGTTTAATCAAAATTTCTTAGTTTTTTAAGAAAATACTTATGGTAAAAAAGTAAAATTTACATTTTCTATTTGCAAATCCGACTTGAACAGCTTTTTAGATAATTTAAAGAAATATGAAGAGGATAATTGCACAGTAATTTTACTATCCTTTCAGGTTATGCGAAACATCAACTCTTAAGAAAAAAATATTTTTCAATTATTTCTTGCTTATTTCAGGATACCACTGTATGTTAGATGCAAATCTCATCTTATAAAAATCCTTAGAAAGGTTTTCTTTTTTGTTGCCTTTTTTTTCAAGCCTATTCGTCACTACTAGATATACATCTTTTGTTACATTTTTGAAGGTTTCATTGATGAGCTTGTTGTGTTTGTGCTTTACAGAAAACAAAACAGACATAATCTTCCCTTTTGAAACCCCTGGTAATATGCAGCAGGCTGTTCTTAAAATGTAAAAACTGTTTTACTGTTTACGCAGCAGAAAAATAAAGATAGCATGCAGCCCTAAAAACATTCAGCTTTTTATGAAAGAAAACACCCTGATTATTCCGGTAAAAACCGATGTGCTTTTTCTTGATAAAGAAACCACGATGGCAGAAGCCAAAGCAAATTTTGAAAACCTGCCATACAATGACGGCAAGGAAGATGTCAATTCAGAATTTGCATTTCTCAGCGAAAACTTTTTATCGCACCCTTTTCAAAATAATAATTTATTGCTGCAGCCAGGCTTGCACCTGCACTGGGCACTGCCCGATGCCTTTACAAAAGGAAAAGTAAAAGACAATGGTGATGAAGGAAGACATGTGGAGCACTACCCGGTGCCCGACAGGTGGATAATTATTAAGAGCGACAGTACCACAAAAAACATTATAAAAAGATGGGTGATTGAAAGCAATTACCTGCATCCTGAGGAACAGGATAATAAATATCATTCCATTGCTTATCCAATAAACGGCAAAGAAAAACTGGGACAGCCTTTTCGGTATATGGGCCGGAGCTACGAAGCTGATAAACCACCTGCAATAAATAATAAAACGGGCAGTGCTGTACCTGAATATTTAGATGGCCTTACAGCAGTTGGCTATGGTGAGCACACATTTGCTGCATTTTATCCCAATTGCCACAGTGTGTTTGGCTTTTACGATAAAGACGTAAAAAGTGCAGGTGATTTGCCATCACTGCAATACGAAATATTTGGCTGGTACAATAATCCTGTAAAAGATCCGGTGAATGAATTGGTCAATGATGTAAACATGAGCAGCAGCGCTTTGCATTTTGATGGCAAAGATGATTTTGTGGTGATACCCAATTGTTTAACTAATGCCACTGCCTTCACTTTTGAAGCATGGGTTTTTGTAAATACAAACAACAAGTGGCAGCGTATTTTTGATTTTGGAAACTCCGCTAGTCAGTATTTGTTTTTAAGTTTCTATGGTACTTCCTTGAGACCGAGATTTGGTTTTAAGCCCCATCTCACAGATGAAGAATATTCCTTGGATGCCACCACAGAAATTACCCTTAATCAATGGCACCATATAGCGGTTACTTTATCCGGCAATGAAGTTATCATTTATATAAATGGGGAACAATGCGGTAAACGTAATGATTTAAAATACAATCTTTCTCTTTTGGGTGCCACAAACAATAACTGGCTTGGCAGGTCGCAGTTTTATGAAATAAACAAAGACATGTTTTTCTCTGGTTTATTAAGCAATGTCCGGTTTTGGGATGTTGCAAGAACACAGGAGGAGATAAAGAAATACATGCTTGATGAAATTGATTTAGAAAGTAAAGCGCCTTTGGCTTATTACAAATTCAATGACGGCGTTGCTGGTGCTGATAATACTAATAAAGCCCGGCTTACAGACAGTTCGCCACACCAGTATCATGGTGTATTAAACAATTTTTTTCTTGCAGGGAATAGTTCTAACTGGATGGTAAGTGCTCCCGTAAAAATGCAGCAGCTGCAAAATATCCTTAATCAGCAATTCAGTTTTGTTTTGCAAAATACAGCGGCCAATTTTAATAATGCTGTATTGCCAACGTCATCTTTCTGTTTTAGCCGTGTTCTTTTTAATGAAGAAACAACTTTACCTGTGGTCGATAACAGCCCTGCGGAAGTGGTGATTGGCAACACCGGCACAGAGGCTTTATCAGCATGGCTTAACAAACAATTGAATGGCACTGATAACAAAATTGAAGAACAGATAGAAGCGCTGCAGATTCTTTCAAAAATGGCCGGAAAAAAATTGGATACTGGCCCGGCATTTAAAGAAGCATTTCATGAAAAAGGTTTTTTGCAGGTGGACGGGGGAAGCACCTGGTCATTAAAACTAACGGACGCAAATACACAGCATGTACTTGATGGCACAAATAAAGTATCTGCCGGAGTTGAAATTACATTGCCTGATATGATAGCAATGCAGTTGAATGATCTTAATATTCTGCAACAGCAGTACGACAGGGCAAGTGATGAGCTGGTATCATTGCAGCAGCAGTTGTATGCGGACTGGTGCAAATACATGACGGCGGCTTATCATCCTGATATAGAACAAAGCCTGCCGCCAATGGATGAGGTAAGTTTTTTTATTAAAAGCACATCATTTAAGCAAATTGATAAAAAGAAAAATGACCTGTCAGCTTTTAAAGAAAAAATCAATGCTGCAACAATTTCTTTAAATGCGCTCGCTGACAAATTCAACAATTCAGATATAAAGGATAAAGTTATTTTGCAAAAACAGTTTAACCCTAATATGGATGATTCTGCAGCGCTGACGACAACAAAAGACCCTTCACTAAATAACAGATATGTAAAAAACTACAGTGGTGCAATTGATACTGACAAGGAAATTTTGCAAATAGCAGGTCAGGCGTTTAATTCAATTTCATTTTGGGTTAATATCAGCAGCAGCCACCCCGCAGAGGGAAATCAAATGGCAAATAAAGGCGGTATTGTTACGCAAACAGGTCCGGGCATTTTCATACAAATTACTTCGGCCGGAAATGAAATAGACGGTACATCATTAAATACAGATGATGCCGGCATTTACTGGCAAAATATTTATATCAATGGAGAAATGCCCGATCCTTATGAAGTATTTAAATGGGAAGATATTCCTAAAGATCAGTGGGTGCATATTTATCTGCAGGGTGCTTACAGCATAAGCCAGCCATGCGAAATAAATTTGATGCAATGGATAAAAGGCAGCATGGCCATGATACGGATTTTTAAAGCAGGGCTTGATTCAACAGAGTTGTTTTATGACATGAACATGATAGGGCAGAAGCAATTGAAACTTTCTGCAGGCAAAGGCCCACGCTATTGGCAGCCAACAGAACCAGTAGTATTGATTAAAGGAAACATTGCAAAACCAAGTGAAAGAAATGGTTTTGACAAAGAGCTTCCCTGCATGATGATGGAGAATAAACAGCAGGTTAGTTTATTGCTGGAGGAAAAAACAAAACTTGCTGATATGGAGAAGCAGTTGACAAGCCAGAACATCAGTCATTCATTTCTCATTAGTGAATTAACCGTCCGGCAAGGTTTTTTTGCAAGTGCACAAAGGCAGGTAAATGATGCTTTTGCTAATTTAAATATCGCAAAAAATGAAAATTTAAAACTGAAAAAACAACTGCTGGAAGCAGAAGCTGCATATAACAAATCAAGGGGTGATGTGGATACAAACTATAAACTACAGGACAGTACAAATAAAGAAATTGCAGACAATGAAACAAAAAAAGAAAATGTAAGGACGCAAATAAGTTCCTTAGGCAGCAGTCTTTCCGATATGCTCAAGAAAGCATCTTTGCAGGTTCCGTTGGGGATTGCAGAAGCTGAAATTGTACGGCTGAATACTGTATTAAGCACACTTAAATCAGCCAGTAGCTCTCTTACAACTAGAGCTGATAATGCGTTTATAAATTTACAGCAGGCTGCTGCTGCACTCAAAAACAGCAACGATAATCTGCTGCAGAATGAAGCACTGGCAGGGGCGGCACAAATAAACCTACAGCAGTTGCCGCCAACAGACGGGCTTGAAAAAAGTATAAGTGATATTTCTGCTGCAGCCGAAGCAACAAAAACAGAAATAAATAAAAAACTTGCCGGCATTGATGAAATACAAAAGAAAATTGATGCAGACAAGTTCGGTGAGTTTGCAACATTGCTTGCCAATATAAATACATTGTCAATTATTTATCCTCGGTTTAAAGAATGGTTTACCAATACTGTATCTGTTTTTGTAATTGGCAGCAACAAAACTGTTTCAAATCCATGGAACCCTTTGCTGCTTGAATGGAAAGTTGGCATCACGCCCATTACTGATAATTCAGTTATAGAAAACTATACAATACCGGCGGATATTATCACATACAATTATTCGCTTGCTGATGATAAACCTGATTTGATATTGCAGACAAAACCGCAGTATGATGCACAAAAAATTTTAAGCGGCTTCTCTATTCTTACACCTCAGGCCAAGGACAGAATACTGCATGTGATTGAAAAATATTTGCAGACAACGGATGCCTCCAGCGATGAACTGAAAGATTTTAATACCGTTGTGCTGCAGGCACAGGATGTGCTGAATAAAAATAATTTTCTTTCGCAATCATTGGGAGGTTTTAATGAAGCGCTGCAAATGCTGCATCAAACTTTCCAATTGCCCATTGCCGATCCGCTTGGCTTTGCTGATGACCAGGATTTTGCTGATGAAGTATTACAGAGAGTGGAAAGACAATCAAAATATGCACCGGTGCCTGTGTTTGAATTTGATCCTTTAAGAACAGGCAAACTGAAGTTGCTTGAGTTAAATGTTATTGACAGCTTTGGGCAGATAAAGCCTGTGTATCCATCGCAGCTTAAAAATATTGATACAGTAATAACAAATGAAAACAGGTACGATGAAAATATTTATCAGCCAACAAGTGAACCTGTATTTGCACACACATTAAACAATGGTGACTTGCCGCCACGGATAGCTCAGCCTGCCCGTGTTAATTTCCGCTGGCTTTCTGCTGCCGATGATGAAGTAGAAATGAATGAACATCCTGCGGCTAATCCTGTATGCGGATGGCTGGTACCTGATAATATTGATAAAAATATTTTGGTGTTTGATGCTGAAGGCAACGCTGTTGGCTCCATCAATAAAGCAGTTGGTGATGATACAACTAAGCTTTTGCCAAACCAATGGCGTAGTGCACCGGGAACAATTCACCCAATCGTTATTGAGCAGTTATCAAACCAGCATCTAATAAATGTTATCAACTGGCTGTTGAAAATTCCTGTGCTGGATTCTTTTATTGAACTGCTTGATGAAACACTTGACCAGATAGACCCTGAAAATTTTGCACAGCATACAGACCTTGCTATATTGATGGGAAGACCCATTGCCATTGTAAGGGCTTCGGTAAACCTGGAAGTAAAAGGGAACTATGCAATAAACCAGAGCTGGGAATCTTTTGAAACAGACTTAGACAATGTGCTTACCGGAACAGGCTATAACAACTCACGCCAAACAAACGGATGGGAGAATGTAAAGTTCCCTGTGCGTATTGGTGAGCATGGACAATTGAATGATGGAGTGCTGGGTTACTGGATTGATGATAAACCTGCAATACTCCATTCATCAGTACAGGTAGATGATACGGATACAAAAAGCTTTTTTGGAACTGCAACTAATACCGCTGGCTATGATGCACAAAGACCTGCCATCACTTTATCACCAGCTGATAATGCTGTTAATATAACGGTGCTAATTGACCCAAGGGGAAAAGCACATGCTGCCTGCGGCGCACTGCCTGCAAAAATTATTGATATACCAGATGACCAATATAAGCCATCGCTCAAAAAAATGAGTTTTACTTTTTATACAAGGCCTTTGCTCACGCCTTCGGGAAAAATTGCTATACCGCTGCCTGCAGAAACGGGCTATCAATGGTCGTGGCTTACACGATCAAACAACCTGTGGAAAGAAGTATCCACTACCGGGATTGTGCACAAGGATGATTTTACAAACGCATTTAAAAACGGCGAAGCAATATGGAAAGACCTTTCAGATAACGGGTGGATAGAAGAGACGATAAATAGCAAAGCAAAAGTGGTACCCAACAGCCGCCGAAAAAAGCCGGAACCGACTGATAACATAAAAGCACAGCAGGATAAAATACAGTGGATACTTGACAGCGGACATATTATTGATGCTGACACACAGGCACAGCTAAGCGGCAACAATGAAATAAAAGAAGGCTGGCTTAAACTATCGCCTATAAAATAATATTTTTTTAAATAAAGCAATATGGCAACAGCAACATCATCGGGCATGCTCAGCCTGGAAAAACCTTACCAGGCAGCGGTCCATGTAAACTTCAGGATACTGAATGACAAACATGAAGAAAAAATTTACTTAGAAAATAAACCTTCTGATGCAGTGCTGGAACTTACTAACATCAGCAGCAATCCCCTTTATTTTATTCCGCTGCCACCAGATACTGTGCCCGGCCCGGAGAGTTATCATTTGCGCCTGCAGTTCAGACCTGGAGTAATAAAAACAGGGAAAGCGCTGGCACATAAAATAAATGAACTGTTGGTAAAAGGATGGTCGCTTACCATTGCTGAAGAGCCGCTGGAGAATAATATAAATGAAATGACAGCAGTGTTTTATTTTATAAACCGCAATAATGCAAAACTTCATACATACAAAAAAGATTCAAAAGCATTGCTGCTGCCCATAAAAAATATTGTGATGGATTGCGAAGAAGGCACACAGGTGACACAGGTGGAACTTAACTGTAGCAATTTTAGCGTGGATAAAGAATATTTATTTCCTATTGCAAATTTTACCCGCCACTTCAGCCTTACTATTATAAACCACCGTGGCAATCCGCATATTCCAATTCATGTTGGTTTCACAGATATTGATACGATATTAAATGATAGATCACCTAACAGCCTTACGCTGCGGATTACCAACCTGCAGAAGAAAACACCGGAGCATGATGGCAAAATTATTTTCAGCCACCGTAAACATTCAAGGATGTATTTATATTTTGTTACTGATACAGAGCTTGAAAAAAGTGACTATGCACTGGGCACTGTAAGCAACGTGTCTGCAATAGATTTAGATACCAGCCGGATACCACATCAAAAAAATGACAGTTACTTAGTGCATGAACTGCTGTTCGAGGGTGATACGCCTGTGTGGGAAATTTATCCTGAAGATGGTGATGTTGTTTTGCAGCCGCACCTTTCTGTTCCTGCAAAATCTGATTCGTTTGATATTATACTCACTGGCATTATCACAGATTTTTTTAACGGTGTTACACATTTGTTTCTGCGGCTTGAAAATATACCTGGCTATTGGGATCACACTTATGCTATACCAATAGTGAAGCAGCCATTGGTGATTAAAGATAAAAACATCGGCATTGGTGTAAACAATCCCAAAGAAAGACTGGACGTAAAAGGCAACATACAAATTTCAAATGCTGATATTCCAATGGGTCTGATGACAGAAGTGGGAGGTAAAACACCATTACTAAACATGAGTGTCAATTTCAGGGAGAGTAATAAGACAACTATTAACCGGGGTGCTGCTTTCAGGATTGATACAAGAAACGGATCGCCTTTGTTTCAATGGCTTTCCCGTTTGGAAAACTCAACTGATGAAAAGGTAGTTTTAACGCTGGGTGATAATGGAGATTTAAATGCAAGAGGAAGAGTAAAAGACAGTTCAGGCTTTGTCATGCCGGTAGGTTCCGTTATTCCTTATGCAGGCAAAACAGCGCCTGACGGGTGGTTGATGTGTAATGGTGCCACATACCCTGTGGTAAATATGCCCGACCTGTATGCTGTAATTGGTAATACGTATGGTGGTGATGCCAATAGTTTTCTTGTACCCGACCTCCGCTCCCGGTTTATCGCCGGGTCTGCCAATGATGCAGGTTACCAGCTTGGCAATAAAGGCGGCGCCAATGCTGTAAAACTTGAAGCGGCACATTTGCCACCGCATAGTCACCCGGTTAGTCTTACAACTTCTCAAGATGGGCACCATCAACATAATTATGGAACAAGAGGTTTTTTAACTGACATAGTCGCTGCAGGAAAAGAACGTAACCCTGGAGCCGATGGGTCAACAGATGGTGACAATGTGCAAAGCACTTGGGGTGCCGGTACACATACACATTCTGTCAATGGAAATACAGGTGAAAGTGGCGGGGGGGGACTGCATGAAAACAGGCCGCCTTATGTTGCCTTGAATTATATTATCAAAACGTAGTCAATAGTATGATGCGATAAAAGAATTGAAAGCTATGAAAAAGCAGCAGGCAAAATAGAACTGTGAATAGAATATACAGGATTTAGAACTTGGTTAATATTTAAACAACATACAACTATGGATCATCTTACCGGCAACCCGAGACCAACAAAAAAATTAAAAACAGCCCATGCATTTGCGCCGGTAGTGATGCCGTTGCCAATGCCACTGCCGCCACCAGCGCCCGTTATTGCGCCACCATCTGTTTTTAATATTACCTGTCTTTATATTGGCCAGGGCGATTGCTTTCTTATTCAGTGCCCAGATGGAAGATTTGTTATGATTGACTGTGGGAGCACTTTCACTAAGGTTAATGATAACGTTGTTATTCAGCAACTTCAACTTTTGTTACCGCTCGGCATTATTGACACATTGATAATTACACACTCCGATGCTGACCATCACAATAAGGTGGAGTTGCTGTCTAGGGCAAACATCACTGTTAATAATTTAGTTGTTGGAAACCTGGAATGGCCTGATGTTCATTTTAAAATTTTAGCAAGTGGTACAATTGCTGCTGCTGATTATTCTGCAACCAGGGCATCCTGCCAGGCAAGAATACCAAACCCTGCAACAAATACTGCTGACTATATCAATATGTGGAAAAGAAAATATCCTTCGGGGGGCCGGTCATCTCTTGATATGCTTCTGAACAACTGTGGCGTAACAAAATTGGTAGGAGTAACATTAAACTCAAACAGGAATACTGTGGAGCCGGTACCGCCTAATATCCCTGTGTTTTATGGTAATGTAAAAAATTTTACAAGAACACCTGGTTCCCAAAATTTTGTATACCAGGACCAAACCGGTTCCATTGTCAATGGTGTTCTCCCTTTATATCAAGACGCAAACTGGGGTGTAAAAATTATAGCTGCACAGGTAGAAGCAGGTATTGATAAAGGGGAAAAAACAGTTTATATGAATGCCGCCAGCCTGGTAACTGTATTGGAAGCTGGTAATTTTAAAGCCATATTTACGGGAGATTCCACCGGTGCCACATTTCGATACCTGTTAAATGATTTTCCCCAAGGCAATGCATATTTCCCACCTGCTGCTCCTGCAGCCGGGCCGTTTTTATATTCCTTATTGCAGGTTCCGCATCATGGCAGCGATACACATGGAACCAACGATCTATTATTTGTTCAAAGAACAAAGCCGCAGCATGTAATTACAAGTGTGAAGTTCAGAAACGGTTTTCACCGGCTGCCTAAATGGACAACGCTTGCAAACTGGAAACAAAAAGGATCTAATATACTGGATACAGCCGCAACAAAAGACCATTATATTGGCTATTGGATAACAAAAGATGAGTTGCTAAATAAACGCATTAATATTCAGTTTAGTAATTTCCTTCTTAACAATGCCGGGAATAACGGTTATTTTATTCAATTTCCTCCAGCACAACCTCCTTTATTATCAAATCAGCATGCGTTATTTAGTTTAAAACCTGGTGTAGCCTCGGCCAGAACCAACGCCGACAGCTCTTCCAATCTTTTATTACTTGGCTCCAAAAAAGCAGTTACCAGGGGAGGAAATATTGACTACTATTTTGTAATTCAAAAAACAAGGAAGTCAATAGCCACCAATGGCTCCAATCAGTTGAATGCATATTTAACTGGCAGAATTCCTGGTCCGGACAATTATGTAATTGTAAGTGACGATGAGCTTTTTAATAATGTATTCAATTTAGTAAGCGCTACCAGGTTCACTCTTTCCAATACAACTGGCATAACAAAATTTTAAAAACAAATGACACAGCAACAACTAAAACAACTGCTGCTCAATTGCATTTCTGCTGATACAAAACAACCCGGGCTGTTTTATCTTGACATGTCAGCAGGATGGGACAATAGTGTTACAAAAATGGCCGGTGATTATTTCCCAAACGGCAAACTTACTTTTAGTTTACCAGGCGGCACGCCGCTGACAACAGTTACAGACGCAATTAATAAACCAGGCGATGCAGATATTTCATTTGAAGTAACGGGAGTTGATTACCCTTTCAGAGGGCTTCCTCTTGTTGTCACTGCAAGCCTTGCTACCGGAGTTACTTCAATAAACATTTCGGCAAAAAAAGACAACCCTGTGCTGTCTGATTATTTCCCGGTTTTCACTTCTTCGCTTGCAGATACACTTCCGCTCACATCAATAGAAATACAACTCGGCAGCGTTCCTGTTGCTGAACCAGATACAGAAAGTGTATGTAGAATAAACACCACACTTGATCTTAATAAAATTATGATTGGCTTGAGTGATTTGCTGGGGCTTGCATCAAGCATAATTACAGTAAAAGGATTTACTTGGTTTGCTGGCGGCGGTTCACTCTTTTATGGTATCCGTCTTTTTTCGGATATAAATTTTTCAAAACAACTCGGGCCATTCAATGTTACTGTGTATGACTTTGGAATAATGGATGATTGTATTTTCAGTATGATTCAAAATGAAAATATAGCCGTTCCTTTTCTTACCATGTCTGCTGCTGTAAGCATCAAAGGAAGTGATGGCAAAACATATTCTGTTCCGCTTGAAATTGATATTCATAACCTCAGCTCCGATCTTCATTTTAAGGCAGATCTGTCTGAGGCCATCCCTTTTGGTGAAGCATTGCTGGAAAGCTTTTTAAGTTTAAGTCCTGGAGATTTGAAAAAAAATATGCCTGCCATTGACGGCATCTCTGATATTTTCAAATTAGAAGAGTTTGGGTTTTATTTTAATCTTTCTTCAGGGACAGCAGTACGCAGCTATGGCAGTGTTTCTTTTGATCAGAAGAATGCCGCAATAGACATTGTGAAAGATTTTCCCAAAGCAGGCAAAAATTTGAGTGCAGGGATAACGGCATTCAAATTTAGCAGGACAAATTATAACGGTAACACAAACCTCGAAATAGATATTATAGGCGATGTTGGTGTTGGAACCAATGGTGTAATTGAAGTTCAATTGTCAGTATTAAAAGATCATTCTCCAGCCACAAACTTTAAAATATTTGGTGCACAGAAAGAAAAGAAAGAGATCATCCTTTCTGAAATACTGGAAGCCTTTACAGAAAAGGATGTAAAGCTTCCTGAAATATCAGTGCATGAACTTGAATTTTATTGGGACAGTTCCGACAAATCCTGGTCGTTTGAAATTGAACTGGCGGGCGATATACCAATACCTTTTAACAATCCTGCATTCTCCATTGAACAAATAGATTTTAAAATTGCGAATGACGCAACAGCTTACCAGTTTTTTTTAGGAGGTGTGTTTGCCGTTGGCTCTGTTGAAATTTCAATATCTGCACAATATGCCGATGGCTGGATATTTAAAGGAAGCACCGGGCCCGATCAGCAAATACCATTTGGTGAGTATATAGAAATTTTATGGGATTATCTTTCGCCTGGTACTGAACATAAAATACCTGCCGGCATTTCTCATTTGGTTGCACAAAACATCAATCTTGAAATTGACACCACAAATGAGTTCTCTTTTAAAGCCGGTATTGAAATTTCTGAAACAAAAAATTATGGAGACAATTTTGAAATTACCCCAAGAGATGCCAATAGTCCTGAACTTTTATCATCAGGAGATACAAACATTGAATTAAAAAATATAAAGCTTGCTGTTGAACGTACAGCGTCAATTAAATTTAAAGCCGAAGCAAATTTTGCTGTAAAAAGATTTGCATTCAGTGTCGCTGCTGAATACAACGATGGCTGGTCATTTAATGCCAGTCTTGATAAAGAAAATACCACGGAAGATTTGTCTATAGAAAATCTTGCCAATGCTTTTGGATTTGGCAATCCTTCTCTTCCGGATTTTATTTCAAACCTTACTATTAAAGATATCGCTGTTTCATTTCAATCTGTTCTGGTGCCTGATGGAACAAAACCAAAAAATGCAGACAAACATTTTCTTATCTCATTGACTGATGAAACAAGTGCTGTATCGGTAGAAATTGATTTAAAACTTAATGTGACTTACAATAGTGATGGAGAAAACATAGATTTCTCCGGGCATCTTTCTGCCACTGATAAAAAGGGAAATACAGACCCGGTTACCAATGAAAAACCGAAATATATTTTTGATATTGTAAAACTAAATTCAGGAAACGGAAAACTCCTGCTGGCATCTTACCACCAGGAAAACGGCGCTGATGTTAGTTTGAAAATAATAACTGATGCACTCGGAATAAGCGGCGGTCCTGCAATAAGTATCGGGCTTAAAGATGCATTGTTCTTTAGAGATGTTGACAGCTCCGGGTCAAATAGCCCATTTGATCTCTTTATGGCAGATGTTGGTGCAGGCATGAACCTTTCGGGACTGCCGCTCATTGGCAAAGTGCTGCCGCGGGACGCAACAGTTTCATTGGCATTAAGAATTATTTATGCCAGTGCCGCTTATGCCTGGGGGCTTGCTGATGTAAATAAATTATTACCAGATGGCATCATTAAAATTGCAGTGCCGGATAAAACAAATGATAAAAAGAGTTTCACTTTATTGTCAGAAATAAAAATCGGCAACGAGGCATTTCAGTTAAATGTGCCAGTACAATTTGACAGCAACAAAGCTCCAAAACAAATTCAGGAAAGCACAACACCGGCAGTTAATAGCAATCTTCCTGCAGCGCCTTCTCCCAATGGCGATGTTACCTGGATAAAAATTGGTAAAAAATTTGGCCCCGTTATATTCAATAGACTTGGTATAAATTATAAAGACAGTTTAATAAATGTTTATCCCGATGCGGCATTAGAAATGAATGGCCTCACATTTACATTGGATGGTCTTTCTGTTTCATCACCGCTTACTGAATTTAAACCCAGCTTTCATTTAAAAGGCCTTGGGCTTGATTATACTAATGGAGCTATAGAAATCGGCGCTTCTTTCCTGCGACGTACAATTCAAATTGATGGCGAAGATGTGGATGAGTTTGATGGTATGGCAATTATCAAAACAGCAAAACTTTCTTTATCTGCATTGGGTTCTTATGCTTACTACAAAGGCAATCCTTCGTTATTTATTTATGCATATTTAAATCAGGCATTGGGCGGCCCCAGTTTCTTTTTTGTAGAAGGGCTAGCAGCAGCCATTGGTTATAACCGTTCGTTGATAATGCCCGCTATTAGTGAAGTAAGCTGTTTCCCATTGGTACGTCAGGTGATGGAAACACAGCAACCTGATCCTAATATTTCAAGGGCAGATTTGCTTACACAGCAGCTTGATGCTATTGCCAAATATGTTCCTGTATCGCCGGGACAAATGTTTTTTGCAATTGGTATCAAGTTCAACTCTTTTAAATTGATTGATTCATTTGTTTTGCTGGCCATTTCATTTGGCCGTTATGTGGAAGTGGATGTATTGGGGCAATCAAATATTATTGTACCAAGTGTGCTTCCGCCAAATGTGCCGCCGCTTGCACAGGTAAAAATTCAATTGATGGCAAAGTTCCTGCCCGATGAAGGTTTTCTTTCGGTGATGGCGCAGGTAACAAATGATTCTTATATTTTTTCTCCCAATTGTCATCTCACCGGCGGCGCTGCCTTCTACAGTTGGTTCAAAGGAGAACATGAAGGTGATTTTGTAATGACGATTGGCGGTTATCATCCTTCATTCAATGTGCCGGCACATTATCCGCAGGTGCCACGGGTTGGGTTTAGCTGGCAGGTTGATTCCACTATCAGCATTAAAGGCGATATGTATTTTGCTTTATGTGCTCATGCTTTTATGGCGGGCGGTCATCTGGAGGCATTATTTGAAGATGGGCCGTTGAAAGCATGGTTCCGTGCCGGTGCAGATTTTTTACTTACATGGCAGCCTTATCATTATGATGCAAGAATGTACCTTGATATTGGTGCATCATACACTTATCATTTTTTTGGCACACATCATATTACTATAGATTTAGGTGCAGATGTACAT
Source organism: Bacteroidota bacterium (assembly GCA_029560415.1). Lineage (GTDB taxonomy): Bacteria > Bacteroidota > Bacteroidia > Chitinophagales > Chitinophagaceae > Ferruginibacter. The sequence goes on from JAKQKY010000364.1 coordinate 14,579, forward strand.
TTGTGGGGTCCTGATCTTGCAGGGATGGCAACGCTGCATATCTGGATATTTGATGTGGATGTTTCATTTGGCAATCCAGGCAATACTTCGCCACAGCCCATCAGCTTTGATGAGTTTACAAAAAAGTGCCTCCCAGGTGCAAATAAAATTATTTCAGGTGCCATTATACAAGGCCAGCATGGCGAAGATAAAAACAAAATAGCCATTGCAAATGCTAAGGAACTTACAGTTGCTATTAATTCAGAAATACCGGTTTACAGTTTTACCGGCTTTCAGTTTAATAATTCTTTTACTTCGGTTGGTTTTAATATAGCACCAATGGGGGCAGCAGTAGTAAGTAAAAGCGAGATGTCGATTACTGTGTTGCGTAATAATAATCCCCTGTCTGATGAAGAATTTAAAAATATTATTTTCAGTCCTGTAAAGAAAAAAGTACCTGCGGCGCTGTGGGGTAACCATTTTTTACAAGATCTGAATACTGATAAAAAAACAATTGAACTTGTTACCGGTGTGACCATCACCACTAAAGAACCCAAGGAAACCGGCGCAACTGATTTTTTAGCACTTGGTCAGCTGCTTGAAAATGACCCAATTGATTTGGCAAATGTTTTTTCAGGTACTAAAACTTTAAATAAAAAAAGTGTACTTAAATATGACAGCAAAAACCCGGACAGTTTATGTGTGCTGCTTGGTGTAAATGCTGTTCCTGTTTATTCTTAAAAAAAAATTATGGCGAACATTACATTATACGACAGCCACATACCGGCGCTTGATGATGGCGAATATAGAATTCAGGTAACGCAAATATTAAATGCTGGTGCAGGTTCTTTGCCTGTCAGCCTCGCTGATGTAATATTCAGAGTGCAGGGCGAACAATATTCCCTTGATGAGCAGCAAATTAATTCTGTATTTCCTCCGTCAAATGCAATGGGTGATTTTTCATTGGTGCTGCCGCATGTTATTTTAAACAGGAGCACACTTCCCTGGGAAAGATATGCGGCTGATGATAAAAGCACCCATCCCTGGCTTGGCTTACTGCTTTTTTCAGAAGATGAACAATCCGGTGATCCTGCCCTTGATAAATTTTCGCAGGTAAATATTGCTAAAGGCGCTCTTGGGCTTACGGTTCCCGATAGTGAAAAAAATGATCTGGTTTCTGTAATTAAAATTGGAAACAACCTGATTGAAAAAGTACTTCCGCAGTTTGACGACCTGCGTTTGCTGAGCCATGTACGTTCTGTAAATGCTGATAAAACAGAAAAGGCTGTTATAGTTTGCAACCGGCTTCCTAAAATGGATTGCAAAAATATTCTTCACCTCGTTTCTTTTGAAAATTGTTTTAACGGAGCTAATAATTTATATTCAAACACGCAGTTTCCCGGCGTTACAGGGGATTTTACCACGCTTGTTTCTTTAAAAAGCTGGTCATTTTTTTGCAACGATCATTTTATTATAACTAAAGAATTGCTTGATAAATACCCTCCTGATGGTTCGCCAATAAATGCGGCCTTGTATGAGATAGTTGATAAAGAATATTTTGATGAAGAGAGTTTGCTGAATGATTTACAATCAAAGCTTGATAAAAGTTTTGTTTTTCCTGACGGGCAGCCGGATGGCATTTACAATACATTTAGAACAGGTCATTTGCCGCATATATTAAAGCATCTTAACAGGCAGCCGTCTTACCTAAGATCAAATAATGGCGAAGCATATACAACAGAGGGCTACATACAGTTGCCATATACACTTGATACAGGCAAACAAATAAATGCACTTTACAGGGGGCCTTTATTAAATACGGCTGCAGACATTATTGCATCACCGTCCGCTGAAAACACAATCCCTCTTGAAAGTGCAGACAAAGCAATGCGTTATCTTGATGCGTTTGATTTGCTGGATTGTTCTTATGCTGCTGCATGGGAACTCGGCAGGATGCTGGCTTTACAGAACAAAAATTTTTCTGTTGCATTGTTTCAATGGAAGCGTTCCTGTTATCATGTATATAAATTACGGGACAACAAACAGCATAAACATTTGCCGGGAGCAGCGCCAGAAACTGATTATCCATCTGCACCGCCATTAGTAATAGACTGGTTCAATGATATAAAGCAGCTTAAAAACATTCCATACAATTACATGGTGCCCAACCCTGGTATGCTGCCATTTGAATCAATCCGTTTTTTTATTATTGATAATAATTGGCTGAAGCATTTGATTGATGGCGCACTCAGCATCGGCAGAATATCTGATAGAGATAAAGCATGCGATAAAGAGTTGTATGATGATGTTGATTTTTTACAACTGCCTGCAAATGCCTGTTATGGTTTTCTGCTGCATTCAGTGGCGGTGGCAGGCTGGCCTGGTTTGGTTATTAAAGGCAGCCCGGTAACAGTTGAAAAAACTGATGAACTGCTTAAATTGCCTGATGACGCCACAGCACTTCCTGTAAGAAGGAGTAAGCTGTCGAAAAATATACTTGTTTGTTTGTTTACTGATTTGATACAGGCTGTAAGTTTTTATCAAAAACCTGATTCTATACACTTTGGTTTTAATAAAGGCGATAATGAAACTGTACTTTGTGATATAAATGACAGCACAGGCGTTTCATCAGCTATAACAGTTCCCACTGCTGATGATAAAAGACGTATAAAAGCAAATGAACTGTTTGACGTTTTAAAAGAAGGGAAAGCTTTAACCCAAAATGATGTGCACACGGTAGGTGTTCCAGGGGCTTTTGCAAACTTACTCGTTGAGAAAACGGAGGCTGTAACATTTAACCTTATTTAGAAAACCATTACACAGTCAATTCAAAGATTGCCAGTGAAGAACAGCTCGTTACATTGGCGAAACAAAAGCAATCAGAAAAGAAGGTATTTTCTGCTAACATGCATCCATATCAATCTTATAAGAGCTTATCCCTGAATTTAAAACGAAGGCTTAGTCGTTCTTTTCTTTGGGATAAATTCTTTAATTTTTTAGAATCCTTACTATTTTCTTTGTAATTCTGTTAAGCAATTATGGGTAACCTGTGTTATTTTAACTAACCTGTTAGTTGCCGTTAAGAGCTGAGGTCAGATGATAACCGCATGTGAATGCCGGTAACCATACTGTATTAAAGTAACGTCAGCCAGTGATGTAGGCTGTATTTTCCTGCCTGTGGCAGGTCAGTCATTCCTCCTATACCTTTTGCAACAGGCGCTGATTTAACAACTGGCACTTTTTATATAACCTACACAGGAAGGGGCGAACTGCGTCTTCCTAATTCACCTCGAAGCGCTTCTTATAATTGAGTACCGGTTGCTCAATATACTTAAATGAGAGGGCCGCTATAATAAATGTAAGTCCCAATCGCAGCAGTGTGATCAATACATAACTTTTTATGTCATGTCCGCCATTTTTAAAATTG
>JAKQKY010000365.1 GCA_029560415.1 Bacteroidota bacterium
TAACCGTAGCAAGCACCGGCGTACGCAGACTTTCGCAGGTACCATTGGTGATGGCTACATAGAAAGTAGTGGTGCTTGAAATACTGTAAGTACCCAATACAGAATTCACTTCGCCGGGGATAGCTGTACCACCTGATGGTACAGTGTACCAACGATAGTTACCGTCGGATGTTCCGGAAGCAAAGACAGTTGGAACACCTGTACCGCACTGTGAAGAAGGACCTGTTGAAGGACCAGCCGGCAATGCGATTGTATTGATGGTAATGCCGGTAGATGTTACGGTACAACCGTTAGCATCGGTACCAATGGCAGAATATGTTGTTGTTGTTGTTGGATTCACCGTGAATGGATTGCCGGTACCGATATTAGAAGTACCATCATTCCAGGTAACAGTTGCAAGCGTGGCTGACCCATTTCCTACGAAAGTGAATTTAGGACGGTTTGAACCTGTACCATCACCTGCGGCTGTAGCACATTCTGCAGCCGGTGTAGCGTTATCTGTCTGATCATAAGCTGAACATGTAAAGCCAGCCGGATCAACCCTGATAGAAGAGGCGGTAGCAGTTGCAGCTGCAGGAACCCTGCTCCAGCATATTGAGATCACCAGGTTTGATGTACCATCCCATGTAAATGAAGAGGATGAACCTGTTCCTGTACCAAATGCCAGGTTATTCACCCCAACGATCGGCGTATAGCCATCATCGGTAAGGGTTCCTTTGTATACCTGTGTCATTGGAGTTGCCAGGAAGGTGGTGGTCATGACTGTTGCAGCGGTATGACCGATCTGCACCGTAAAGCCCTGGTAAGTCTGACCAGAAGAAGTTGCTTCGAAAGCAAGCGATGTGATCGGGCCGGCGGCCAAACCAATCGTGTTCAGTTCAGAAGCCTTCACGATATACTGAGTTTTAGCTCCACCCCATCCGCCAGGGAAGAAGGAAGCTGCAGTAGACGTTGAAGTGGTACTTCCGGCGCCCAGCACTTTAGATACACCTGTTGTAACAAATGTAGCAGTAAGTATTGCAGGACTACCAGAACAAACTGTTGTAAGGTTTGCCGCAATTGAACCGGTAAAGCCAGTCAATGGTTCATCCTGGTAAGATGTACCCGTACTAAGTTTACTGGTGATACCATCAACCGCACTAACCGACCAGGTAACTACCGCATTGGCAGGCGTTGCAACCGGGATAACGGCCGTCCAGTTAGATGTCTGACCTGTATTCGGATCACCACCTGTCATGGCAATAGGCGACTGGGCTACCCCATTAAAAGAATAGTTTAAAGTAACAGAAGTTATCGTAGTTCCACCTGCTGTTGTATTGGCCGTGATGGTTCTGGCAGCAGCTGTACAAAGGTTTCCGCTTGGTGAAGCAGACACGCTGTTGATGGTGACCAGTATAATTGGAATGCCACTGAATTCATCTGCACCTACGTCAGGAGTTGTAGCATTCCGGATATCTCCTTCAAAATCATCTGTAAATAATGCAATAGTCGCTCCATTTCCTTCAGCTAACGTTGGAGTGGCGGTATTCACTTTCAGGAAATCCGCATTTCCACAAGCTGTACTGAGGAATGGAACATTTTCTGTTTGAGATAAACCATCTCTTGGACTAACCCTGGTTTTGAAAGCGCCGATTGTTTGATCACTATTGGTGCCATCATAATAAATCAGGTTGCTGGCAGATGGTGTGCCGGCATAAAATATATTGTTATTGGATGCAGCAGCATAAGATGTCAATGTAGTTGATGACCTCCTGTATGCTACTGTAAAACCAGTTGTATTTGCGGTTGAAAGGTTAATGAAAATATTATTTCTCAGGTTAACCGTAGGAGAAGTTGATGCACTTACTGCACTTGAACCAAAAGCTGCACCTGCACTTGTACCATTTAAATGTACGCTATTATAATAAGCGTTTATGGTTGTACCGCCAGTCAGGTTCATACCTACCAATGGATTGGCGGCGTTAGCTGCAGTTGCACGTAAATCGGCAATACGGTTATTGGATGCATTTACGGTTGTACCGCCGGTAACTGAAAGTCCGAATACTGTTGAAGAAACCCCGCTGCTGGCCAGGTTACAAATAGTATTCTTAAAAATATTGGCAGTGGTACCTCCGGAATTAACCAAACCAACGACACTTGAAGTAGATGAATATCCATTGAGTGTGTTATTGTTAATATTAGTTACTGTAGCCGGACAAGCATTTGAAATACCCGTTACAGTTCCACCGATTCCTGAAGAGGTAAGGCCGGTGATTGAATTGGAAGCCATCGTTAATGCTGCAATGGTTCCACTTCCTCCTACAAATAACCCGGTAATAGTACTTTGACCCGAAATATTACTGATGGTATTGTTAGAGATATTTGCCGTACCTCCAAAATTGGATTGCAATACGCTGATAGAACTTGTTCCCCCAGTCCAGTTACTGAATGTATTTCCAGTAATGGTTTTAGGAGGCGTTGCACTTGTTCCATCATTGTTGAACCAACCTGAAATGGTAGTAGCACCCGTTACGGTGATATTTGAAAAGTTGTTATTATTATTGGTAACAGCCGTTGTAGATGTTGACGACCCTCCATCTGTATATAATGAAACTGTTCCACCTGCACCTGTTTTACTGAATGCCGTTACAATACTATTTGAGTTTACCGTTTTAGTACCTGAAGCAGGTGCGTTCATGCTGTTACTGATGAACGTAACATTACCTGTTGTATTAACCGTAATATTTGTGAAAGTGTTACTGTTAATGTTTGAAAACTGGAATGTACTGGCGTTTAAAATAAAGATAATTATTCCTGTACCAGAAACGGTATGTCCAAATGTATTAAAGTCATTGTTATTGACATTTAAAGTACTGGTAGCACTTGCCGAGCCCGATGGTATATTGATACCGTTGATAGCTCCTCCAGCAAGACCACTCCTCAATGAAATCACATTACTATTAATATTATTGGTATACGTCCCTGTTGGAGCATTGGAGGCCGCTGCTAACTGGATGCCATTTAAGGTACCAACTGTTGTGCCGCCAACAGAACTATTGATAGAATTAAAAGATACCGTAAAGCCATTTGTGTTTCTCAGAAGAATACCGTTTACAGTACCCGATACGTTGGCATATCCAGAGAATGTTCCGGTTGTTCCAAAATTGGTTAAGGTATTTGCTGTAAGAGCTGTACCACCGATTTCAACACCGGTATTCTGATCAGCAGCAGCCGTTGGGCCTACTATTACAATACCATTGTTTACATCAGTGATGTTATTACTGTATATTTTAAGGCCGCTGTTTCCACCTGCCGCAGTTGTGGCTGTGGCATTAGTAGTAACCGCAGTAGCACTATGCGTTGAGTTACTATATATACCAAAACTATTTTGGTAGGTCCTGTTCAGATCAATTGTATTGTTCTGAATGGTTATATTCTGAGCACCATTAGTTGTACTTGCATACAAAACAGCAACACCCCACTCCACCATGTTATTGGTGCCGGCAGCTGTTGTTGTGTTGGCAGCATTTTCATTCAGAACAAAATTCGACAAGGTCATGAAATCAGCACCGATGAATTTGAAGATGGCATCATTCAATGCACCAGCTGTTCCTGCAGGTGATGGTGCAGTAATGGTATTGCCACTACCCGTTATCGTTACCTGGTTCACTGCAGAAGCTCCGGAGAGACTTGCCGTGATGGCGTATCCGCCTGCCGGGTTCGTTTGTGGATTGCCCGGATCAAGTGTTATGGTCACCGGACCTGATATGGCAGTTTGTGTATTCAATGCTGTAATAGCATCTGCAAGCGTTAAATACGATGCTGCTAATCCTGGTGTAGTATTACCAGGGTTGGTTACGGTTACCTGTGCAGAAATGGTTCCTGCAAAAAAAGACAAGAAGGTAACAATCGTCGCCAACAACAGGTAAAATCCACTTCGAGATTTTTTCATGTTTGTTGTGTTTGATAGTGTTTGCATTTGGTGCTGTTTTTGAATGTGTATTGTTGAGTTCTGGTAATGAGTTGGAATGGGGAGAAGAGTCAACTGCCCGACAGGATGTTCAGGATGATCTGAATATTTTTTTTGGGAAATGAAGCTGCGTTTTGAAACGTTCAGCAATCTGGTCAATAGCAAGTACAATTCTCTCATAAGCAAAAGGTGTTTTTTTCAAAAAATCTACAACTCAACAGAGCTGTAAAATCCTGGTAAAAAAAATAACGTACACTAAAGTGTTCGATGGGGTGAAAGCGTTTTGTAAGAGGGACGAATTATACGGACTGTGAATATAGGGCAAATTATCTTAGATTGTAATCAATCAATCCCGTTTTTTTTAATTTTCGGCACATATTTCAATGATCAAAATCGTTGATTTGTAATACAATACATTGAGGAGTTGTAAGCTGGATGCTGGTTTTGCTAATCGGGCAACTGCTTATTTTTTCCTGAAAATGTTCATATTTTTTTTAAAGTTTTTTTCAAATTGACCGCCATAACCACTCTTTCCGTACACATTTCCATTCATTCCACTACATTATTCACGACTGGGAACAGGCTCCTGTTTACCCGGAATGCTGCAGACAAGACCGCCGTTTTTTGCATGCATTTTTTTTCTTCCGGCCATAAATAATGACCAGTTCAGCCGTTTGAAATACAGGCAAAAAACCAGCTCTTTTAAAACATTGAAAAGAAGATAACGGAAATGAATAAACGCATTTAAAAAGGAGACTGTTTTGTATCCGGTTTTTTGAAGTTTATTGGCGAACAAACAGGGCATGCATTATCTTTACTTTTCAGCAGAAAAAAATATGGATTTTAAAAAAAATAATGGTTACCGGGTCATCCAGGAATGGCTTAAAAAAAATGACCGCAAACCATTTTTATTCCAGGAAGAAACCTGGCGAAAAATCCATGCCGGAAAATCCGGGCTTGTTAATGCACCAACCGGATCGGGAAAAACTTTTTCTGTTTTTTTGGGCACATTGATCCGGTATATCGACCTTCATCCTGATCATGCAACAAGGAAAAATAATGGACTCCAATTATTATGGATCACTCCCCTCAGGGCACTTGGAAAAGACATCGGAAGAGCGATGGAAAATGTGATCGAAGAATTAAATCTTCCATGGAAAATCGGCATACGAAATGGGGACACATCCGTTACCGTTAGGCAGCAACAAAAAAGAAATATGCCCGAGGTAATGATCATAACCCCGGAAAGTTTACAACTCCTGCTGGCACAAAAAGGTTACCCCGATCTCTTTAAAAATCTACTCGTTTTAGCCGTAGATGAATGGCATGAATTGCTCGGAAGTAAACGTGGTGTACAGGTAGAACTCTCTATTTCAAGGATCATACATTCCCAGTTAGCGCAATCAAAATCCTGTTGTTCGGTATGGGGCATTTCTGCTACGATTGGTAATCTTGCCGAAGCCAAAGAAGTGTTGCTCGCTCCCCTGCTACGATCCTGCAACCCGGAAAATATCGACGCCGGCATCGTCCACAGCAAACAACAAAAGAAGCTCTTGGTACATGCGATCTTTCCCGATGAAATTGAAAAATATCCCTGGGCCGGCCACCTCGGTTTAAAATTATCTGATAAATTACTGCCCCTTATTTACAGGAATAAGAGTACCCTTATATTTATCAATACCCGGGGCATGAGCGAACGCTGGTACCAGGAACTGTTGCGCATCGATCCGGGATTATCGGGTGCATTGGCCCTGCACCATGGCAGCATTGAGCCCGAACTCAGGATGTGGGTAGAAGATGCCCTGCATGCCGGTACCTTACAGGCTGTTGTATGTACCTCGAGCCTCGACCTTGGCGTGGATTTCAGGCCTGTGGATATGGTGGTTCAGGTTGGCTCACCAAAAGGTGTTGCCCGTTTTTTGCAAAGGGCTGGCAGAAGCGGTCACCAGCCAGGTGCTGCCAGTCATATATATTTCCTGCCTACCCACTCGCTTGAACTGATGGAAGTTGCTGCCTTAAAAGAAGCCATCAGCCTTTCATTGATCGAAAGCAGGCCACCTTTCATGCTTTGTTTTGATGTACTATTACAATATATGTGTACCCTCGCCATATCAGAAGGTTTTTATCCTGATCAGTTACTTAAAGAAATAAGAACGACGCATTGTTATGCTGATATAACAGATGATGAATGGATACAGCTCCTTCAATTCATCACAGCCGGCGGGGTGGCCCTGCAACAATATGACGAATTTAAAAAAGTGGAGATCCGGGAAGATGGGCTCTACCAGATCAGCAACCGTAGGATGGCCATGCGGCACCGGATGCACATAGGCACCATCGTGAGTGATGCCATGATGAAAGTAAAATTTATTGCGGGTGGATTTATTGGCGTTATTGAAGAATGGTTCATCTCGAGGCTTAACCCTGGTGATGTATTTACCCTTGCCGGCAGAAACCTTGAGTTTGTGATGATCAAAGACATGACGGCATTGGTGAGGAAAAGCAGCTCCAAAAAATCGATCGTACCCAGCTGGATGGGTGGACGGTTGCCGTTGAGCGCCAACCTCGGTTTTATGCTTCGGAAAAAACTCGATGATGTGTCGAGGCAGGAATCTGACACTTTTACAAAAGACAAAGAACTGCATGTACTGAAACCATTGTTCGATCTGCAGAAACAATTATCGGCCATACCGAAAGAAAATGAATTGCTCATCGAACACATTGAAACGAAGGATGGCTTCCACCTGTTTGTTTATCCCTTTGAAGGCAGGCTTGTACACGAGGCCATGGCTGCCCTGCTTGCTTACCGGCTTAGCCGCAAAATGCCGATCAGTTTCAGTTTTGCCATGAACGATTATGGATTTGAATTGCTGAGCGATCAGCCCATACCACTCGATGACAGCAATGTGTACGACTTGTTCTCGGAGGAAAACCTGTTAAATGATATACGGTTAAGTGTAAACGCTTCGGAAATGGCCCGGCGTAAATTCAGGGATATCGCCGTCATCGGGGGTTTGATTTTCCAGGGCATGCCCGGCGAAAAAGTAAAACAGAAACACCTTCAGTCATCGGCCTCACTCCTCTTTAATGTGTTCTCGGAATATGAACCGGCCAATCTTTTATTAAGGCAGGCCTACCAGGAAGTGATGGAGCAGCAGATGGACGAGGCCAGGCTGCGCAGTATGCTTCAACGCATCCAGGCCGGAAAAGTGATCATCCAATTCCCTCCCCGGTTAACACCTTTCTGTTTCCCAATTAAAGTAGACAGTATGCGGGAACAACTTAGCTCGGAACAACTGGAAGACCGGGTTCGCAAAATGAAGGAGCAGCTTGAAAAAAATAATGGCTGATCCTTTCATAGATCATCAATCTCAATCTCCGGAACAATGTTATACAAAAAAAGCAGCCTCATGGCTGCTTTAAATATTTCGTATATCCGTCGGCGTTAATACACCAGGTCTTTCCGGTAAATAAAATAAAGTATAATAAAGATAACCGGGAACAACAGGCTAATTAACCCAAATCCATTGAATGCTATTGTACCAATAAAAAAGATCGTGGTAGCAATGGGGAGCAGTTCGCCGGCCAGCCAGAAAATGAATCCTTGCTTCTTCAGCTTGCGCATTTCCATGGCCCCATACAGGCATAATAACATGGCCACGATGCTTAAAATAAGTATCGGCATCCTGTTTTCCATCATCTTTTGCTGCATGCCCAGCATTTCGGGTGTCATCATGTTGCGGGCAAACTCGGGCATGTCATTCACTTTCCCGGAATCGATCAGTTCTTTTGTTTTTTCATAACTCGACTTTGCCGTTACGAAAGAATAAGTACTGAAAACCAGGCCTAATATACATCCTATGATGGTTAGGATGGTGAGTACATTTAAACCGGATGAAAGTTTGGGTGTATTTTCCCCGGTGAAATCTTCTAAAGAATTTTTGGCAGTTGTTTCGCTCATGGTTGTTTTTTTTCCAATTTAGTTTCTTTAGCAGGAACATACAAATCAATTATTTGATGACGGGCATCCTGCTGCAAATTATCTTTGCATGAATGGCGCCTTTTATTCCACACGACCTGCTTGATAATCGTTTTATTTTAACGGCCAACAAAAGTATTTTCTGGGAAAATGAACAGGCCCTGATCCTTTCCGACCTCCATATCGGCAAAAGTGGTCATTTCAGGAAAAGCGGGATTGCCATTCCCCAATCGATCCTCCTGGAAGACATGCAAAGGTTGCTCGACCAGGTTCAGTATTTTAAACCCGCCCGGATTATCATTGTAGGTGACCTGTTTCACAGTCATGCCAACCGGGAGCTGGATCTTTTTATGCGTTGGCGGGATCAGTTCAACCAGGTTCCTTTTGAACTCGTTATGGGAAATCACGACATATTGGATACCAATTGGTATCACGATGCCGGAATCGGCATTTTCCGGGAACCCCTGTTGGTTCAGCAATTTGCCTTTATACACGATATAGCTGATTTGCAGGAAGATGACGAAAAGTATTATTTCAGCGGCCATATTCACCCGGGTTATCATTTAAAAGGCCCGGGCCGCCAGCACTTGCAACTACCCTGTTATTATTTTGGCGAAAAACATGCGGTACTTCCTGCATTTGGAAAGTTTACCGGTACCTACCCCATTCAACCTAAAAAGGGAGACTCCATCTATGTATTGGTGAATAACCAGGTGATGAGGATGCAATAGAAAAATGACTGTTTTTTAATTAAAAATTAATAATTAATAATTAAGGCCTTATTATAACCAGATGATTTCAAATGACGAATTACTAAACTCTTACAATTGCGAGGAACGAAGCAATCTGTTGTTTGGGTGAAGTATCATCATAGCGTAAGATTGCTTCGTTCCTCGCAATGATGTATTATTTTTTAAACCTGCGTTTGAGTTCTTTTTCGATCAGGCCAAGTTCCCTACCGGTTTGGCCGGCTACCGAGCTGTTTTCCTGGGCCCTTCTCATTAGATATGGGATCACATCTTTAATAGGTCCGAATGGAAGATATTTGCTTACACTGCAACCCATTTTAGCCAGGTTGAAGGTGATGTTATCACTCATCCCAAAGAGCTGGGAAAAATGAACATGTGGATGATTGTGAGGAAGACCTTTTTCGTCGAGAAGACGGGTGCAATACAAATTACTATGTTCATTGTGCGAAGCTACGATCAAAGCTATGCTGTCGAGATTGTCGACACAAAATGCAACAGCATCGTTATAATCATTGTCGCAGGATTCTTTATTAGGTTGTATCGGTGACGGATACCCGAGATCGAGCGCCCTTTTTCTTTCTTTGTCCATGTAGGCACCCCGAACCAATTTTGCTCCCAATATAAATTTACGTTCCGCGGCTGCTGTGTAGCTGTCTTTCAGGAATGCCAGCCTGTCGTGGCGGTAAAGCTGGATGGTATTGTACACAACTACCTTACCTTTATTATAGGTATCCATCATTAAAATGGTCAATGCATCTACAGGGTCCTGGATCCAGGTTTCCTCGGCATCAACCAACACCCCTATATTTTTCTGGCTGGCCATTTCACATATTTTCAATAACCTGTTCACCACGCGATGCCATTCTTCTCTTTCTTCTGTTGAAAGCGATTCAACCACGGCATAATAGCGTTTCATAAGCGTGCCCTCACTGGTATGCATAGCCGCATCCATTTTTTCCAACAGAGCAAACCTTACAATACCGGTTATTTTGATGCTCATGAAAGGAATGTTGTGCTGGGTGGCAGCATAGTTGATCACCCTGATGAATTCTTCCGTGGCCTGATCAAATCCTGCTTCTCCATTTCCCCCTCCCTCTACACCATAATCGAGGATTACCTGTACATGATATTTTTCCAGTTTATCGGCTACTTTAGCAGTTTGCTCCAGGGTTTCGCCACCTACAAACTGGTTGAATATGGTTTTGCGGATTATCGTCTTCGTGAAAGGGATGTGCATTTTTATTGCCACCGGTGTGATCTTCAAACCAAGATTTACCAGTGCCGGGGTTCCCATAATCTTAAAAAGAAAATGGGCTTTCTTTAGTTCTTTATCAGATTTATAGTCGAAGGCGTATTCGGTATTGTCGAAGGAAATTGCTCCGGGTAGTTCATTTTTCATTGCGTCGTATTTCTCGTTATTCGTTTTCAGTTTCCTGTAAGCGATGATGCAGTAAAATTAATAACTATCCGCAAAGAAATAATAAATTATATCGCCTGGTGATTGAATGGCTGCAATACCATTTCACTAATAACAGCGCTGGAAGGCTGTTGGCAAAGAAACCAGATCGTTTTGGCTGCTTCTTCTGCTACGATCATTTTATCACGTTGTACCCGCAGATCGATATGATCCCAAAATGCAGAATCCACACCGCCAAGATAGAGGTTGGTAATACGAATCTCAGTGCGCTTTAATTCTTCCCGGATACTTTGCATCATACCGGTGAGTCCATATTTACTGGCGCTATAAGCTGCCGCACCAGCCATGGGCACTTTTCCAAGTACACCGGGGATATTTATGATCAATCCTTTTTTCTGTTCCTTCATAGCAGGTAAAAAGGATTTTACCAGGAGGTAAGGACCATAGAGATTGGCCATGATTGTTTGCAGAAATTCATCCTCTTCGAGTTGTTCTACTTGTTTGATAATACCGATGCCTGAAGCGATGATGAGCACATCTATACGGGGCATTGCCGCAAAAAATGCTTCTTTTAACCTGGCAATATCTTCTTTATTACTAATGTCGGCTGCAATGAACCGGTCGGCAGAAAGGTTTAGCTTCAATGCCAGGGCTACCAGTTTGGCCTCATTACGACCTGTTAAGAATAACTGCGCACCCGAAGTGGCCAGCATCCTGGCGGTTTCGCTGCCAATACTACCTGTTGCGCCTACCAGTAAAATATTTTTTCCCTTGATCTGCTCCATATTAGATTTTCATGGGTAAACAATCATGAATAGATTTTGTTTGATTGGATTTGCAGAATGCGATAAAAGCAACCTTTATTAAATTACAGCAACCCAATTGCGGCTTTATGGTCAAATCTTTCAGTTCATAATATGAATAGCATAATCACCCGAAAAAAACCATGGAACCGGATCAACAGCCCGGTGTATAGTATCTGCAGCTACGATGGTGAAGCGTACAATATGAATATAGCAACTTATATAACCGCCGTAAGCATGAAACCCAAAAGATATCTATGTGCCATTTACAAGCAAACCAAAACACTGGATCTAGTTGAAAAAAATGCCGGCTTTGTTGTACAGTTATTAGCGTCTACCCAATATCGTTTGGTTGACCTGCTGGGCAAAAAAAGTGGATTTGAAACAGATAAAATCGCCCGACTTGAAAAACGAAAAGCGTTGGCTAACTGGAATGGATACCCGATCCTTAAAGATGCGCTCGCCTTGCTGCACATGAAGATCCTGCAACAGTTTGATGCGGGAGACCATATATGCTTTTTGTGCGATGTAATCGCTTATAAAAACAACGCGGATGGCGAACCGCTTACGCTGGATATATTGAGGGAGAAAAAACTGATCCGGATGTAATGTAATAAAATTGTCTCCCTAATAAGTTCCCATCCTATGAACCATCTAGACCAAATGATTTAACGCTAATTTATTTTTTGAACCTGCAAGCCCCTATATCTTTGCAAAAAAAATGACATGGATAAGAAAGCAAGTGAGTCGCTCGTGATCATGACAGAACTGGTTTTACCGAATGATACAAACAATTTCGGGAACCTGATGGGTGGCCGCCTCATGTACTGGATGGATATCGCCGCAGCTTTATCTGCATTAAAACATTGTGCAGCGCCTGTGGTAACTGCTTCGGTGGATAACATCTCATTTGAAACGCCTATCAAAATCGGCAACGTAGTACACATTGAAGCAAAAGTTACCCGTGCTTTCAACAGCAGTATGGAAGTGCATATGCAGGTTTGGGGCGAAGATGCTATTCAACAATATAAATATAAAAGCAACGAGGCCTATTACACATTCGTATCACTTGATCCCAATGGCAAGCCCCGGCCCGTAAATAAACTTATACCTGAAACCGACCTGGAGATCAAATTATTCGAAGGTGCATTAAGAAGACGGCAACTCAGGCTCATACTCGGCGGTAAAATGAAACCCGAAGAAGCGGAGGAGCTGAGGGCGTTGTTTGTGAAGTGATAGAGAATGGTGATACGGGATACAAGATGCAGGATACGGGATACGGGATACGGGATTCAGGATGCTGGATACTGGATGCTGGGTACTGGATGCTGGATACTGGATACTGGATACTGGATGCTGGATACTGGATACTGGATTTCGAAGACTCCACGAATTATTAATTCTTAATTATTATTTGTTAATTAATAGAAGGGATACTTGAGAATTGAATATTGAGTATTGAATATTGAATATTACTCTTCAACTTCCTTGTTTATAGTTCCTTGTTTCTTGTTCGATATTTTTTAACCACAGGGGATATGATGCGGAGGGATGGAAACACGGATGACACGGATAACGCGGATTAAACGGATGAGGGATGCTGGATACTGGATACTGGATACTGGATACTGGATACTGGATACTGGATACTGGATACTGGATACTGGATTTCGAAGACTCCACGAATTATTAATTCTTAATTATTATTTGTTAATTATCAGAAGGGATACTTGAGAATTGAGTATTGAATATTGAATATTGAATATTTCTCTTCAACTTCCTTGTTTATAGTTCCTTGTTTCTTGTTCGATATTTTTTAACCACAGGAGATATGATGCGGAAGGATGGAAACACGGATGACACGGATAACGCGGATTAAACGGATGAGGGATGCTGGATACTGGATGCTGGATACTGGATACTGGATACTGGATACTGGATACTGGATGCTGGATGCTGGATGCTGGATGCTGGATATCGAAGACTCCACGAATTATTAATTCTTAATTATTATTTGTTAATTATCAGAAGGGATACTTGAGAATTGAGTATTGAGTATTGAATATTTCTCTTCAACTTCTTCTTTTCTTATTTATTATTTCTTATTTATTATTTCATTCTTAGTGCACTTTGTATTTCAAAACTTTGTGTGCTTTGTGGTTCAAACTTCCTTGTTCGATTTTTTTAACCACAAGGGGCACAATACTGGATACTGGTTCGAAGACTCCACGAATTTTTAATTTTTAATTACTAAATATCTCCCTCCTCATTTATCTAACTTTCCAATTAAGTGATGTTTGCTTTTCAGCATGAATTTCTTGCTTTGTTCAATGGCGTCCATGATCTTCTCTAATATATTTTCTGTGGTATCTTCAAAATCAATGTGCATGGGCTCTTTAATCGTTACCGTTAGTTTGGTTCCTTTCTTCTTGAACTGAAGTCCTTTTTTATTGAAAGCCCTCCAGTAACCGTTGATGATCACCGGTACTACAATGGGTTTATTTTGCTTGATGATAAAGGCGGTTCCTTTACGACCGGGGGCAAATGGCTTAGTGGTTCCCTGCGGAAAAGTGATCACCCAGTTCTTTTCCAATGCCCTGGTGATCTTACGGGTATCGCCGGGATCGAGTCCACGCCTGACCTCTCCCCCATCCGAACGCCATGTACGCTTTACCGTTATTGCCCCTGCCAATGTGAATAGTTTCGTGAGCCAGTTGCTTTTCATTGTTTCCTCGGCAGCTACATATTTCACCCGGGTAAATGGCCAGAGCAGGTAGTAAGGAATGCCCAGCCTGTTTTTTTTACGCCAGCTGGCAGCACAAAAAATATGGATAAACGTGATCACGTCTGCAAAATAAGTCTGGTGATTGCTGACAAATAAAACATTTTTCCTGGGTAATTTTTCAAGGTGTTCCATGCCACTGATCTGAAGCCTGTTTACCAGGTTAATACCAGGATAAGAAAATATACCTACTACCGCATACACAAATCCCTTCACCAATTTTGATTCTTTGAAAGCATCGATCCATTTCATGCAAAACAATTTTTCAATCACATTAATGCTGTAATATTAATCATAGATTTTGTAAGGGCAGCAAATTGCCTTTAATAACAACTCCCGGGATCAAAGCTGTCTTTATCTATTTCCTTTTTCAAAATAATCTGCTTTAAATTTTTTGGAATTAAATGAGGTACCAAATACGGCCCGAATTCTCCTTCCCTCTTTACCGGCAAAAAACCATAAAATTAATAGGGGATTGATTTTCAAAGCTTATTACTCATTTTTAATGAGGCAAACACATTAAAAAAATTTGCTGAAAATTAATAATTCATTTAATTTACATTAAGTTATGGGGGTTAGCGAACAATTTGACCCTATTTCAATCCACTTTAAACTAAATTTTTTATTATGCAACCAAAATTTACTCCAAGAAATTTATGGTCGTACTGTATGAAAATCTTTGCTATTGCAATGATCTTTGTATCGGCAACCCAGGTTTCTAATGCTCAGGTGCTCTTCAGTGAAGGGTTTGCCACGGCTGTACCCGCTGGTTGGGCTCAGCAAAACTTAAGTACTCCTGTTGGAACCATTCCAACCTGGAGCCAGGGTATTCCTGCACCAAACCTGTTCGATGCACACAGCGCCCCCGCTGCCTCTTATTCTCGTGGTAGCTTCAATAACGTAGCAGGTAACAACACCATTAGCAACTGGTTATTTGCACCTACCGTGACCATCACGAATGGTGATAAACTTACTTTCTGGACACGTACTGTAACCGATGTAGGTTTTGCCGACAGGTTACAGGTAAGGTTAAGCACTAATGGAGCCAGCACAAACGTAGGCGCCACCAATACCAGCGTAGGAGATTTCACTACCCTGTTGCTTGATATCAACCCAACGTATACATTAACTGATTATCCTAATACCTGGACCCAGTTTACCATTACCATTAGCGGTATTCCTACACCCATCCAGGGTCGTGTGGCTTTCCGTTATTTTGTAGAAAGTGGTGGACCAGCAGGTGATAATTCTGATAACATCGGGCTGGATGATGTGGAATACACTACTTTCCCGTCTGTTTGTGCCGGTACGCCAACACCTGGTGCTACTTTAGCTTCAGTTCCGGATATTTGTCCTACCATTCCATTCACTGTATCACTTGCAAGCCCGCCAAACGCGGCTGGTCTTACTATTCAATGGGAAAGTTCAACAGATAACGTTTCATATGCTCCAATTACAGGCGCAACGAATCCAACTTATACAACATCAATCGCAACTGCTACCTGGTTCCGTGCGGTGATTACCTGTATCAATTCAGGTCAGTCTGCACCTTCTACACCGGTATTGGTTAATATGTCACCAGCTACCTCTTGCTATTGCATTCCAGCAGCAACAAACTGTACGTTTGATGACGAGATCCTGAACGTGAAGTTTGGTGGTATCGACAACAGCAGCAGCGGTTGTTCGGGTAGTGGTTACACTAACTATAGCACTTCAGTTCCTGCCGGTAACGTATTCAGCGGTGCTGCCAATCCAATGACCGTACGTGTTGGACCAGGTGGTACAGAACACGTAGGTGTTTGGATCGATTACGATCACAACGGAACTTTTGATGTTGCTGAATTCACTGCTTTGGGTACCGGAAACGGATCAAACGTGAACGGAAACATTGTTATTCCTTCAACTGCTTTAAATGGCAATACAAGGATGAGGATCAGGGTTAGGTTCAATGCAGCCAATCCTGCTACCAATGCTTGTGGTCCGTATGTTTTTGGTGAAACAGAAGATTATACAGTTAACATCACGCCTTGCGTTGCAGGTGCATTCACAGCACAACCTGCTGATGTAACCACCATGTGTCCTGGCTTTGCAACTTTCTCTGCAACCGTGGTTGGATCACTGATCACTTACCAATGGCAGACCAGAACCAGTGCAACAGCTTTATGGACCAATGTTACTAATGGTCCGGGCGTAACTGGAGCTACTACCAATACGTTGAATCTGACCAATGCTACTTCAGCTATGGATGGATCTCAATACCGCGTTGTTATCAACGGTGCTTGTACTGCTACTGATTTCAGCGGCATTGCAACATTAACGGTTAATCCATTGCTCATTGAAGTAAATCCTCCTTCATATACTACTTGTTCTCCGATCACCACGCCTGTTGGTTTTGCTATCACAACCATCAATGCTTCGGGTAGCTCGGTAACAGAAACCAACTCATTCACTTCTACTACCAATAACATTTCTATTCCGGATGTTGGTTCTGCGGCTGGTATCACCAGTGCCATCCCGATCAACCTTCCTGCAGGTGCTGTGATCAGTGCTGCAAGTGTGACCCTGAACATCAACCACACCTGGATCGGTGACCTCGTTGTTGCTTTAAAAGCTCCAAACGGAAATGTACTGAACCTTGATTATGGTTTGACTCAAACAGGCGGAGCAGGTGCAACCACCGGCTTTACCAATACCGTTATCAGCTCTACGGGAACAGCTACCCTGGTTTCAGGAACTAACCCATGGACCGGCACTTTCAGACCTGATGCTCCAACAAACCCTGGTACTGTACCAACAGCTGCCACTTCGTTGAGCTCAAGCAATGCCAACGTATTCAACTTTGCCGGATTGTATTCAGTACCATCAGGTAACTGGACACTCGGTGTATTTGACTTTGCAACACCAGATGCAGGTACATTGGTAGACTGGACACTGACCCTGACCTATACTTACCAGGTAGGTGTTCCTTATACTGCAGTATGGACTCCAGCTACAGGTTTATTTACCGATGCAGCAGGAACCATTCCTTACGTTGCAGGTACTGAAGAAGATTCAGTATGGGCTGCTCCAAACGCAACTACTGTTTACACAGCTACTGTTACAAGCGCTGCTTGCTCAGTTATTCCTGTAGAAGTTCCGGTAAGCATTTTAAAGGCTGATCCGGTTACTACTGTAACTGCAGCTCCTTTCACTGAACTCTATCCAGGTTTAAGGACTTTGTTAACTGCTAAAACTGATCCAGAAAATGCATCAGCTACTTACCAGTGGTACCTGAGGGATGTTACCAATCCAACAGCGGTATCTGAACCAATTGCTGGTGCTACTTCAAAAACTCTTGAAGTTAACATCGACGGATTAGGAGAATATACTGTAGATGTAATAGATCCAACTGTTTGTAGCGGAAAAACCAGCGCTTCTATTACTATAACAGATTCGTTGAATACAACCCTGTTCATTTATCCTAACCCGAACAGTGGTGTATTCCAGGTTCGTTACCACAACAAATCGAAAGGCGTTGCGAGTCCAAGGTTCCTGACTGTATATGACAGCAAAGGATCAAGGATATTCAGTCGTCAATTTGTTGTGAGCAGCAGGTTCGGAAAAATGGATGTTGACATGAGTAAGCAACCTAAAGGTGTTTATATCATCGATCTTACAGATGCATCCGGTGTTCGTTTGCAATCTGAACGTGTGATCATATTCTAATACTTTATCACATATTTTAACAAAGAAGCCATCAATTAAATGATGGCTTCTTTGTTTTTAGCCATTTTTGGGGTGGATCTAATACAGTGGCCCATTTCCATGGTAAATACCGGAAAAATGCTTAGTTTTGCAACCCCGTCAAAAAACCGGGGATACATTATATGTCTTTTAATATTAACAAACAACTAAACGCAGAAGAACAGGAGCCGATAGCAGCCGATGCCGCTGAGGTTACTGCGACAACAAATGAACCTGTAGAAACCGCAACAGTAACAACCAAAGCACCAGAGCCGGTGATCGAAACCGCTCATGATGATTTTGACTGGAGCCGCGACAAACGTAACGTAGCAGCTTATTCTGTAGAAGAAAAAGCCAAATACGATACGGTGTATGACAACACGTTTAAACAGATCAACGATGGTGAAATGATACAGGCAACTGTAGAATCTCTTACCAAAACCGATGCTGTTGTAAACATTGGTTTTAAAAGCGATGGTCTTATTTCACTGAACGAATTCAGGGACATTCCTGGTGGCGTGAAAGTGGGTGATATCATTGAAGTAATGGTGGTTGAAAAGGAAGACAGGGAAGGAAACCTGAACCTCAGCCGTAAATCGGCCCGCATCACCCGTGCATGGGAAAGAATCGTGGAAGTGAACAAAACAGGTGAGATCGTAACGGGACTGGTTACCAGCAAAACAAAAGGTGGATTGATCGTTGATGTATTCGGCATGGAAACCTTCCTGCCAGGATCACAGATCGATGTGAAACCTGTAACAGATTACGACCAGTTCGTTGGCAAGACCATGGAATTTAAAGTGGTTAAGATCAATGAAGCCATTAAGAATGCGGTTGTATCGCACAAAGCACTTTTTGAAAGTGACATTGAAGCACAACGTGCCGAGATCATTGGTAAACTGGAAAAAGGACAGGTACTGGAAGGAACCATTAAGAACATCACTGATTTCGGAGCATTCCTGGATCTGGGCGGCTTAGATGGCTTACTGTACATTACTGATATTTCATGGGGACGTATCAACCATCCTTCAGAAGTACTGAAAATGGATCAGAAACTGAACGTGGTTGTACTGGACTTCGATGATGATAAAAAACGTATCAGCCTTGGTCTGAAACAATTAACTCCACACCCTTGGGATACCCTTGCAGAAACCCTGAAAGAAGGTGAAATCGTAAAAGGTAAAGTGGTTAATATCGAAGATTACGGTGCATTCCTGGAAATCATGCCGGGTGTAGAAGGACTGGTTCACGTAAGTGAAATTACCTGGGCCAATACCCCGATCAATGCAAAAGAATTCTTCAAACTGGGTGATGAATACGAAGCTAAAGTGGTGACCCTGGATAAGGAAACCCGCAAAATGAGCCTTTCTATCAAACAGATGACTGAAGATCCATGGAGCACTATTGAAAATAAATTCCCTGAGAACAGCCGTCACATGGGCGTTGTTAAAAACATTACGCCTTACGGTGTATTTGTTGAACTGTCAACCGGCATTGGTGGTATGATCCACATCAGCGATCTGAGCTGGCTGAAACGTTTCAATAACCCTAATGAGTATACGAAAGTTGGCAACGAGATCGAAGTGATCATTCTCAACATCGATAAAGAAGGTCGTAAACTGCAGCTTGGACACAAACAAATCGAAGAAGATCCATGGAATTCACTGGAATCAACCTTCTCTGAAGGTTCAATTCACGAAGGAACCGTGGTGAAGAAAGACGATAAAGGCGCCGTGGTACAATTGCCATATGGCCTGGAAGGATACGCTCCTATGCGTCACCTGATGAAGGAAGATGAAAAAACCATCGCGGCTGATGAAATTGCCCAGTTCATGGTGATCGAATTCGACCGCAACGACAAACGCATCGTGTTAAGTCATACCCGCCTCTGGGAACAGGAAAAAGAAGAGGAAAAGCAGGTTATGATCAAAGAGAAAAAAGCCGAAGCGGAAGTAACCAAGAAAGCGGTGAAAACCATCCAGAGCAAAGTAGAAAAAGCTACCCTGGGTGACCTTGGAGTTTTGGCTGGATTGAAAGCTAAAATGGACAATGATGCAGCAGCCGGAGAAGCTTCTGCAACAGAGCCAAAAGCCGACGAACCAACTGAACCAACAGCTGAGTAATTCAACCTTTGTTTTATACAATCCCCCGGCAAAACCGGGGGATTTTTTTTGCATGGCCAGGACGGTTTATTTTTAATTTTTTTTCTTTATAAAGAATTGATATATTTGATAATCATACTGGTACCCTGTTTCACCGGGTATGGGTATCCGGGTTACCGGGTTACACACATCATATTAAAAACAAAAACATGAAAAAATTATTACTTACATCGGTTATTCTTTTAAGCATCAGCGGAGTTGTTTCAGCTCAACAGAAAAAAGCCACTGTAAAAGCTACCAAAACCAAGGTAAGCAATACCAGCGGAGACGTAATGGTAACCCCAAGGAATACCTCTACTACCCCTGTAATGTTAAAAGCCAACAGCAACAAGGCAAAACTGGCCCCGGTAACTACTGAAGCCGGAAAAGCCAAAATGAGTACAACACAGAAACTGGAAGTGATTAAATCGGAAGAAAATATGAACAAAGCCAGTAGTGCAAAGAAGAAAGTTAAGAGCTAATTTATACTGCCCGGTGAATCAACCGGCATGATCTGATAATAAAAATCCCCCGGAAAATTCCAGGGGATTTTTATTTATTTCAAAAAAGTTCTTTAATCAAAAGATTCATCATTCAGGTAAACCTTCGTCATATCATAAAAATGATTCTGCAGGTTGTGCACGCTGATGGGATGTAAAATATGCCGTCTTTCATCGCGATACCAGATCTCCATATGGGAGAAATCTCCTTCCCTTTCCAGCATGATCCTGAAAGCACCTTTCATGTATTTTACCGTTCCATCATCATTTTTTTGTTTATGGAACTTAAAATTATTCAAGGCCTCTTCGCCTAACGGTATGGCACTGATCTGGTTCATTTCATACCAGAATTCCTGGCCCGTATCCACGCAAACCTGCTTTTCATCGCCATTGAGATTGGTGATCTCTCCTGATTTTTGATCACCATCGTTATCGGCAATCACATAGTCGCCGATTTTCAGTTCCTGAAATTTTATCATAGCTGCTATATTTTATTGTTATAGCAATTTAAACAAATAAATCAAAAATTCCCCGGGTTCTTTAAAGATGTGACTAACATCATTAAATGACCAGCCCCTATCCCTTGCAGTAACCTTTATTCGGCCCAGCTCATCACATAGCCTTCATTCTCTATTTCCAGTGCTGCCTTTGTAAGCTGCAGCGGCCTGAATGTATCTACCATCACGGCCAGTTCCTTTGTTTCCCTGGCTCCTATGCTTTTTTCCACGGCACCGGGATGTGGCCCATGAGGAATGCCGGCAGGATGCAGGGTGATCATGCCCCTGGTCACGTGTTTGCGGCTCATAAAATCGCCGTCTACATAATACAACAGCTCATCACTGTCGATATTGCTATGGTTATAAGGAGCCGGGATGGCATCGGGATGATAATCATACAGCCTTGGCACAAAAGAACAAACCACGAAGGCATCTGTTTCAAAGGTCTGGTGAACAGGTGGCGGCTGATGAACCCTGCCTGTAATAGGCTCAAAATCGTGTATGCTGAAAATATAGGGATAGCAACATCCATCCCAACCGATCACATCAAATGGATGTGTGCCATAATGTATGCCGTAAAGCTGACCTTTCTTTTTTGTTTTGATGATGAAGTCTCCTTTTTCATCATTGGTCTGCAGGTTTTCGGGCACCCGGATATCCCTTTCACAAAATGGCGAATGTTCCATCAGTTGTCCGTACTTACTCATGTAACGTTTAGGATAACGGATAGGGTGAAACGATTCTACAATGAACAGCCTGTTCTTTTCATCATTGAAATGTATTTGGTAAATGGTACCTCTCGGTAACACGATATAATCGCCATAACTGAATGGAAGTTCACCATAACAGGTTTTTACTGTTCCGCTACCTTCATGTACAAAGATCATTTCATCGGCATCGGCATTTTTATAAAAATAATCTGTCATGCTTTTGCGGGGCGAAGCCAATACAATATGGCAATCTGAGTTCACAAGAACGGCTTTCCTGCTTTGCAGGTAATCATCCTCCGGTTTAATGTTAAAACCTTCAAAGCTCCGGTGCTTCAACATTTTCTCTTCGGCGATCACGGGCGACACATCAACCGGTTCGTCGCATTTAACTATCAGCGTGGGTGCGTGAGTGTGATACAGTATGGAATAATCGTTCGAAAAACCTTCGGTAGAAAAAAGCTGTTCGGCATACAGGCTGCCATCTGGTTTACGGAATTGAGTATGTCGTTTATGGGGAATGGTTCCCGCTTTATGATAATGAGCCATTTGGAGGATGTTATGGGTGAAGAATACTTAATTTTCAATTAACAATTATTAATTAAAAATTAATAGCTTTTGCACAAAGAAAGCACCAGGAAATAATATTTCCAGTTGCGCTTATCGATGTGATAAATAAAATTCCTGTAGTGTGGCATATCGTAATCTTTCAATACCCGTTTACAGGGCTCACCAAATTTACAGGTTAAAATGGAATCGGGAAGCTGTAATTTTATACATTAACAAAAACAGCATGACCAGGATCGGACTTATTTCAGACACCCATGGATATCTAGATGAATCGGTATTTGATCATTTCAGCAATTGCGATGAGGTATGGCATGCCGGTGACTTTGGAAACATAGAAATTGCTGAAAATCTTCAGAAAGGTTTCCTTCCGCGTAACGTAGTTATGAGAGGTGTATATGGGAATATCGACGGGAAAGATATAAGAGCCGTATACCCCGAGAAAAATCATTTTAAATGCGAGGAGGTCAATGTTTTCATGCAGCATATTGGTGGCTATCCTGGCAGATACGCACCAGGCGTAAAAAAAGAAATACAATCCAGTGGAGCCGGACTATTCATCAGCGGCCATTCACATATCCTGAAAGTGATGTTTGATCCAACATTGCAATGCCTGCACATGAACCCGGGAGCAGCCGGAAAACAAGGCTGGCATACGATGAGAACCCTGATCCGTTTCGTGATTGATGGAAAAGATATAAGAGCTTGTGAAGTGATTGAACTTGGAAGGTGATTACTAATTAAAAATTAATAATTAGTAATTAATAATTAAAGCCTTGTAATAACCAGATAATTTCAAATACGAATTTACTACAAGCCATTTTTAATTGTCTGTTGACTTTTTAAACAGACAAAAGAATTGTGATACCGATTACAATAATTTAAACTAACCCCAAATCATCATCGTGGGAAACGAAGAAATCTTTGTGTTTGGGTAAATATCATTAGCGAGAAAGATTGCTTCGTGCCTCGCAATGACGCAAGTACGCGTTAATTATTAATTTTTAATTCCTAATTATTAATTACTTCACCCAGTCTGCAATAAAAATATTCGTATCCCTTGTCCCGCCATTGTTACGATTGCTGCAGAATACAAACTTTTTACCATCGGGGCTGAACATGGGGAATGCATCAAATCCTTTGTCGCGGGAAATTTTTGTGATGTTGCCACCATCCTTATCGGCCAGGTACATATTAAAAGGAAATCCTCTTTTATATTCGTGGTTGCTGCAGAAAATAAAATGTTCACCATCTGGTGTAAAATTAGGCGCCCAGTTGGCCTGTTCGAGGTTGGTTACCTGGTGAGCATCTGATCCATTGGCATTGGCAATCCAAACTTCCATGTGTGTTGGTGCAACAAGGTTTTCGGCCAGCAGGCTTTTATATTCTTTGATCTCGTCTTCTGTTTTAGGCCGGGAAGCACGCCAGATGATCTTGCTGCCATCAGGACTAAACCATGCTCCCCCATCATAGCCAAGCAAATTGGTGATTCTTTTTATATGCTTTCCGTTCATGTCCATAGTATACAGGTCCAGGTCACCGTCACGCATAGACGTAAATAATATTTTATCTCCTTTTGGAGAAATGGTAGCTTCGGCATCATAGCCTTTGGTATCGGTGAGTCGTTTTACAATATTTCCATTGGTATCGGCTTTAAAAATGTCGAAATCTTCGTACACAGCCCAGATGTATTTATTGCCATATTTTTTACGATCGGGTACCGGCGGGCAATCTTTGTTACCTAGGTGAGTGGAGCCATACAGGATGTGTTTTCCATCAGGAAAAAAATAGGCACAGGTAGTGCGGCCGGTTCCGGTACTTACCAGTTTGGGTGCAAATACATCCCCTGCTTTTTCGGGAATCTTTCCCATCCATATCTGGTCGCATTGAATCCCTTCTTTTGGGTTAGACTTCTGGTATATAAGATATTTGCCATCGAAACTAAAATATGCTTCGGCATTATCACCTCCAAACGTGAGCTGTTGTACATTGTTGAAATGCGTTTCTCCAGGGAAATGGATCGTATCACTTGCAGGCACGGAGCCTTTAGTAACGATGGAGCGAATGCCGGAAGAGAGTGCAATGACCAATACCGTGGCCGTAATAAAAGAAAAGATATTTTTCATGTTTTTTTACTTATGCCCCGCAAAGGTACATTTCCTAATCGTTGCAATTGTCAAAATATTGTCAGCAACCAAAGCGGTTAAACAGTAATTTTGTTCCAGAAAGATCATTCATGTGCAAAAAAATATTCATTGTTTTAATCGTTTTTATTGCTGCCTGTAATAACCAGCCGAAAGAAAATCCGGCAGCAGAAACGGAAAGTGTTTCAGAAGAACAGAAGCTGAAAAATGCCGTACAGCAGTTTCCTGATTCGATGTTGTTGAAAGAAACCCTGGTGCAGTATTATCGTGAACACGGGAATTACGACCAGGCATTGCTTGAAGTGAACCGGGCCATTGAAACAGACAGTGTAAATCCACGCTTTTGGGATATGAAAGCCATCCTTCATTTTGAAGACGGCGATACCTTACAGTCGATTAAGTCTTTTGAGTCGGCCATCCATGTTTTCCCAAACCCGGAATACATGATCTCGTTGGGTACACTATATGCCCAGACAAAAAACAAAAAAGCACTGTCCATTTCGGATACCCTTCTACGGTATTATAAAAATGATGCGGAAAAAGAAGCGCTGTTCATTAAAGGACTTTACTACACCTACATCAATGAAAAAATGAGATCCATTGATTATTTCAACAAATGTATTTCAATCAGCTTCACCTTTATGGATGCATACCGGGAAAAGGCAATTGCATTATACGACATGGGGAAATATCCGGAGGCTTTGAACGTACTTGATAAAGCCATTACTTTGCAGAACCGTTTCGAAGAGGGATATTATTACCGGGGTATGTGCCTGGAAAAATTAAAGCAGGTACCCGAAGCAGTAGAATCTTATCAATTGGCGCTTCAGTACGATCCGGAATATACCGAAGCAAGGGATGCATTGGCCAGGCTTGGGTTTAAATAAACACATCACTAAAAACAACAAATTAAAAAACCATAAATATTTCCATATCATGCCCATCATTGCTCCTTCCCTTTTATCTGCCAACTTCCTTGATCTTAAAACAGATTGTGACATGCTGAATAACAGCCGTGCAGATTGGTTTCACCTGGATGTGATGGATGGCAGGTTTGTACCGAATATCAGTTTTGGGCCTATGATCGTTGAATTCTTCCGAAAGAGCACTTCGAAATATTGTGATGTACACCTGATGATAGAAGAACCCGAAAAATTTGCCGAAGCCTTTAAGAAAGCTGGTGCCGATAACCTCACAATACACATGGAAGCTTGCCGTCACCTGCACCGGAATATTCAGCAGATAAAAAGCCTTGGTATGCACGTTGGCGTAGCGTTGAACCCACACACGCCGGTAGACCTGTTGAAAGACATTTTGCAGGATATAGACCTGGTATGTTTGATGAGTGTAAATCCAGGTTTTGGCGGACAATCTTTTATACCTCATACCATTTACAAGATCAAGCAACTGAAGGAAATGATCAACGAACAATTGCTGAATGTAAAGATCGAAATCGACGGAGGCGTTACACTTGAAAATGCGAAATCGATCATGGATGCAGGCGCTGATGTTCTGGTTGCGGGCAATACGGTATTTAAATCGGCCGATCCTGTTGCAACGATCGAGGCATTGAAAAATATTTAAAGCGAATCGAGTTTCTGTTCCATCTGTCGAAGGACGTATACATTTTGTTTCAGCCAGTTTTTTTCTCCTTTAGGCCATTGATATTTTTTGGCAAGCAAATCATCTGCTAACCGGTAAGCCTGCATGGCTTGTTCGCGGTTATAAAAACAATCGATCCATTTTTGTTCCAGTTCCTCTTTCTTTTGCAGGTAAATGCCACCGGCATACCACCTGAAACAGGAGGGCAATCCGGTAAATGTGACCGTTTCGGTAATTGCCTTGATTTCCCTGTCGTAAAACAAAATAAAAAATTGAATACACCCTTTTAAGCGGTCCTTCACCTGTTTGCTGTTCTCGGGTTGATTTGGTTTCATACGCCATTTAAGATTATCAACATAAAACGGGTCTTTAGAAAGATCAATATACCGGTAAGCCTCAGACGAAAGGTCGATCTTTTTATTATCTGCATCCCGGCTGTTGACCAGGATCATTTCATAAGGCATGAGATAGGCCAGGTTAAAAACTTCTGATTCGCCCCGGTTTGGTTTGAAGGTTAACCGTACTGGTTTAGAATTTTCATTTAACGACCAGCTACCAGCCTGCATACTACCCCTTGGATTTTTTATGGCACTGCCATCTTTAAAAAAACTATAGCCCCGGTAAACCATTTCAAAACCGGCCGAGGGCTTTGTGAGCCTTACTTCTTCTGCATCTTCCTTATAATCCCAGTTCTGGCAAATGATATCTTTCATCTTCCCCGATTCGTTCAGGTTTTCAAGACCCATGGCGCTAAAATTGTTTGCTTTGGATGTTTTTTCCTTACCAGGTTTATTTTCTTTTTTGGCTTTGCAGGCGGGAAACAACAAGGCACTTAAAAGAAGGATGTACAGCGTAGTTTTCAAAGTTGATATTTGTTTTAAAAATAAAGGATTTGACAAAATAAAGGGAAATGCCGGCAAAGCATAAAAATATTTATCTTCATGACATGAGACTGCTGACTGCATTAATTATTTGCCTGACTACCCTTTTCGCCCAAGCGCAGATTAAAACGGCCACCATCAGCGGCCTGGTCATGGATGGAAATGAAAACCCTATGGCAGGTGTTTCTGTTTCAATATTGGGTAAGACCACCGGTATTATGACGAACGACAGCGGCAGGTTTTCCATAACCGTTCCTGCAGAAAAAGCATTGGCTCTAACGTTTAGCCATACGGGCTTTTTATCGGTACAAAAAAATTTCTACCTGAGCCAGGGCGAGAAAGAACAGATCAGCCTGCGGTTGAAACCTGCGGGTAAAACCCTGGAAACAGTTGTGATATCAGATGAAAAGGAACGCAGGGAGAATAGCCTGGTAAAGATCAATCCGAAAAATGCCATCACATTACCAAGTACAACAGGAGGTGTGGAAGCGCTGATAAAAACGTTGGTAGGCAGCAATAATGAACTCACATCGCAGTATAATGTACGGGGTGGTAATTATGACGAAAACCTGGTTTACATCAATGACTTTGAAATATTCAGACCATACCTCGTGAGCAGCGGGCAACAGGAAGGGCTAAGTTTTATCAATCCCGAACTGGTAAAGAACGTGCAGTTCTATACGGGCGCTTTTCAATCGAAGTATGGAGATAAGATGAGTAGTGTATTGGACATTCAATATAAAAAACCAACCCGGTTTGGCGGCAGTGCATATATCAGTTTGCTTGAACAGGGTTTACAGTTTGAGGGTAGTGCCAAAAAAGGAGCCGTTACTTACCTGGTAGGAGTTCGCAATAAAAGCAACCGCAACCTGTTGAGCAACCAGCCAACACAAGGCGCATATATTCCTGCTGCATCTGATGCACAAGGATTGATCACGTATAAGATCGATTCACACTGGCAACTGGAATTATTGGGCATTTACTCATCATCCCGTTTTAGTTATTATCCCGAATCGGTTAAAAAAACCTCTTCTGTTTTTTCTCCCCTGTTCAGTTCCAGTGTAGGCCTGGATATCTATTTTGAAGGACAGGAAAAAGACAGGTATACCACCAGCATGATCGGTGCCAGCATTATACACAGCCCCAATAATAAACTCAAATTAAAATGGATGCTGAGCCGGTTTAAAGACAATGAAAAAGAACAATACGATATCGCCGGAACCTATTTATTTGGTGACAGGGATTTTGATAATACCAGCAGTACTTTCGGACAGATCATTAACCCGCTGGGAGCCGGCTATTACCAGAACTATGCAAGAAATGAACTGAATATTTCATTGTGGAATGCAGGACATAAAGGTAGCCTGGAAAAAGGTAAGCACTTTATTCAATGGGGTAACAGTATCGAACAAACGAAGATAAACGATATACTGAACCAATTTGACTACCAGGATTCTGCAGGCTACTCCCTGCCCTACAGCCCGGGCCCACTTCAACTTTTCAGTGCCCAAAACAGCAAGACCGATCTTACCATCATGAAATACACCGGTTACCTGCAGGATAATATTCATTTACTGAAATCGAAAAACGACATCACGATCCAGGCGGGTTTACGTTATCATTATAATGACCTGAACAAACAATTCCTGATCAGCCCGCGTATACAGGCAAGCTGGAAACCTTCCTGGAAACGAAATGTAGTATTAAAAGCTGCAGCAGGTATTTATAATCAACCTCCTTTTTACCGGGAATTCAGAAAATATGATGGCAGTTTGAACACGGCTATCAAGGCGCAGCAGAGTATGCAGTTTGTTGCAGGTATGGATTATAATTTCAAAGGTCCGGGCAACCGGCCTTTCCGCATAACGAGTGAAGCTTATTTTAAATCGATGCGTGATGTGGTGCCGTATGATATTGACAATGTGAAAATAAAATACCTGGGTTCCAATAACGCCAAGGCATATGCGACAGGACTTGAATTAAGATTATTCGGCGAATTGGTGCAGGATGCAGAAAGCTGGCTCAGCATAGGTTTCATGCGTACCAGGGAAAATCTTGATGATGATTATTATTATCAATACAAGAATGCTTCCGGTGAAATCATCGGAGCTCAAACACCCGACCAGGTTGCAACCGACAGCACTAAAAATGACATTGGTTTCCTGCGCAGGCCGACAGACCGGTTGATCACCGTAGGGTTATATCTCGAAGATTACCTGGCCACCAATAAAAATTTTAAAGTGCACCTGAACATGCTGTATGGCAGCAACATGGCTTATAATATTCCTAACAGCGTTCGCTATCGCAACAGCCTGATCGTAGAACCCTATATACGTATTGATCTTGGCTTTAGTGCATTGTTACTTGGAGAAAAGGCTACCCGCAGGAGTCATAGTCCGTTCAGGGGATTTGAAAATATCTGGGCAAGCTTTGAAGTATTCAATCTCATCGACAGGGCCAATACTATTTCGTTTCAACTCATCAAAGATTTTTCAAACACTACTTATGCCATTCCCAACAGGCTTACTCCGAGGCTGATCAATTTTAAACTGGTAGCACGTTTCTAAGGGGAGCTTTATATTTTAACAGTATCCTCAAAATATTTCCAATATTCATTCGTTGAATAAACTGTGATCATCAGCTTAGCACTGTACTTGTGAATGATTAAACCTGGTAAATGAACAATAAGTTAATATTGAAAACCAAAAAATGGTTTTAACTTTTCCACCAATTAAAACAGGATGTGAATAATTATATTCGTATAGTAATCATATCAATTTATTAAATTTGGAAACACACAGTTGAAAGCATACCTAACAATTTTCATTTTAACCAACATGTTTTTTTTGAAAGAGAGAAAAGCATTAAAATCTGAAAAGCATTGACAGACACTATCATCAACCTTGAAACCGTAAACCCCATTGAATTTTTCGGAGTAAACAACGGTAAACTCGACATTCTGAAAAAAAAATTCCCCCTGTTAAAAATTTTAAGTCGAGGCACGCAGATAAAATTAAGCGGAGCCCCGGAACAGATTGAAGAAGCAAAAGAAAAAATTGATCTTCTTGTGCAATACCTGGAAAGGAACGGGCACATGAGCGAAAATTACCTGGAACAGATCCTTGGCGGTGATGATGAAAAAGTGATCGACAATTTCATGGACCGCAATCCAAATGATGTATTGGTATTCGGCCCCAATGGTAAAACAGTAAGGGCCCGCACGGCAAACCAGAAAATGATGGTACAGGCCTGCGATAAAAATGATATTGTATTTGCCATTGGCCCCGCGGGTACCGGTAAAACTTATACGGCCGTAGCATTGGCAGTAAGGGCATTGAAGAATAAACTGGTAAAAAAGATCATCCTCACCAGGCCTGCGGTTGAAGCAGGCGAAAGCCTTGGGTTCCTCCCCGGGGATCTCAAGGAAAAGATCGATCCATACCTGCGCCCGTTATACGATGCATTGGATGATATGATCCCTGCCGATAAGCTTGGTTATTACATGAGTACAAGGACCATTGAAATTGCGCCCTTGGCGTATATGCGTGGCCGTACGCTCGATAATGCCTTTATCATTTTGGATGAAGCGCAGAATACCAACGATCTCCAGATCAAGATGTTCCTCACACGTATCGGGCCGAATGCGAAAGCCATCATCACCGGCGATCCAACACAGATCGATCTTCCGAAGAACCAGCAGAGCGGTCTTTTCAAAGCTACCCGCATTTTGAAAAACGTGGAAGGCATTGCACACATCGAGCTGGATGAAGAAGACGTGGTAAGGCACAGGCTTGTAAAAGCCATCATCAAGGCGTACAACAAAGATGATGAGAACAACATGAAAGAACCCGTGAAAAAATAGGCGATACACGAAATGATTAAAAAATGTTTTACCATGATAAGGTGGCCCCTGGGCTGCCTTATCTTTTTTTTGGCTGCTTGCAACAGCTCAACGCCCTATCGCGATCTCGTAGTTTCAGAAAAAGATTCCATCGCTCATGAAGCCATGGTAAACCGGGCATTCGGGCAGATCAAACAATGCAGGCAGCGGATCCAAACGGGCGACCTGGTTACCCGAACAGGCAATGACTTTACCAGTGAAAGCCTTCGCTCGTTGAACCGGCGGAATACAACCTATTCTCACTGCGGCATTGCCAGTGTAGAACATGACAGCATTTTCATATACCACGCTCTTGGTGGCGAATGGAATCCCGATCAAAAGATCAGGCGGGATCCATTAGCGCTTTTTGCCGAGCCATACAGCAATAAAAGACTTGGCATCTTCAGGTTTGACATAACAGATTCGCTGAAAAAAAATGTTCTCAATACCGTTCACTCCTATTATTCCCATGGTGTGATGTTTGACATGGATTTTGACCTTGTGAGCGATGACCACATGTATTGCGCCGAGTTTGTGTATAAATGCTATGACAGGGGCAGCCGGGGTTTACTACGCTTTACACACAGTTTTATTGAGTCTTTTGAATTCATTGGGGTAGATGACCTCTTCCTTCACCCACAGTGCCACATGGTAACCGAAATTGTATATAAATAATGGATAAAATATTGAATTTAAAAATTACTTTTGAGCCTTAAACCAAAAAAAACAGTGTATGAAAAAAATCCTTTTAGCAGTTGTTGCCATATCAACTACTTTATTTTTTAGTTGCAATTCCGGGGGTGGTGATCCAAAATCTGTTCTGATGCAATTCTTCGAAGCACTATCTAAAAATGATATTACTGCTGCGAGAAAACTGGCAACTGCAGAAAGTAAATCCATGATCGATATGATGGAAATGGGCATGAAAATGGGTGGCGATACAAAGGATGCAGAAAAATTTGCTAAATCCAACCTCGAGATCGGCGAAGCAAAAATCGATGGCGATAAAGCAACCGTTTCTGTAAAAGAAATCAAGAGCGGCGAATCTGTTAACTATATTCTGAAAAAAGAAGGTGGAACCTGGAAAGTTGCTTTTGACAAAGCTTCTATGATGAGCATGGGCATGGAAAAAATGAATGAGAAAGGCATTAACCCTGCTGATAGCATTGGAAAAGCCATGGACGAATTGAAAAACATCAACATGGATTCTTTAAAAGAAGGCATGAAAGAAGGTATGAGAGCATTGGATTCTGTAAAAGCTGAACTGGATAAAAATAAATAATCTTCGTGATTTTTAGATTTGAAAGGCATCCTTACCGGGTGCTTTTTTCATGCCCATAACCGAAAGATGATTAACTTTAAGCCAATAACATCACTATGCTAAAAAAGATCTCCGTGTTTTTGCTTTTGACCTGTATCCTTATCTCCTGCGCTGCCGACAAGGATAAGAAACCCGAAACCGCCATGGATGCCGGGCGGAATTTTATCAGGGCCAGTTTAAACGGCGATTTCAAGATCGCCGAAGACCTGCTTTTAAAAGATACACAGAACCTGCAGTTATTTGAATCCTATAAATCTTCTTATAACCGTTTCCCGGCAGACAAGAAAGATCATTACCGGAAAGCAGACTATGTGATCAACAAATACCTTGACCTTGATGATTCTACCACCATCATCAATTACTCCAATGATTACATGAATAAACCCATGGACATAAAAGTAGTTCGCAGGGATCAGACCTGGCAAGTAGATTTTAAATATACCCTATCCGGCAATTTGCCGATAGATTAATAGCTGCTTTAATAAACCGAAGCCGATTAAATCGGGCAAGCCTTTACGTTAGTTACACACTGAATAAACATAAATTCGAACTATATGTATGTATTACATCCCTGGCATGGTGCTGGTTTCGGCGATAAGAGCCCGGCAGTTGTAAATGCACTGATTGAAATTCCGGAAGGTAGTAAATGCAAGTATGAGATAGATAAAAAGACCGGTCTCCTCAAACTGGACCGTGTTGTATATTCTTCATTCCATTACCCGGTTAACTATGGCTTCATTCCACAAACTCTGGGAGAAGACAATGACCCACTTGATATCCTGGTGATGTGCAGCGAAAGCATCCAGCCGCTTTGCCTGGTAGAAGCTACAGTAATTGGCAACATGCAGATGATAGACAGCGGTGAAAAAGACGATAAGATCATTGCCGTTGCTGCCAAAGATCCATCCGTAAATCATATCAAAGACATCAATGAATTGCCTGCACATTTCTTTGCCGTACTCAAAAATTATTTTGAACAATATAAAGTACTCGAAAATAAAAAAGTAGAGATCGATGATTTTCAGGATAAGGAAACGGCCTATAGAGTGATCAATGAATCCATTGCATTATATAAAACCAGGTTTGGAGAAAAATCATGATCAATAAAAAAAACAATATGGATCCTCAAACAATCATCATCCTGCTGCTGTTGGGTTTAGCAGCCGGCACTTTAAGCGGCATGGTGGGCATTGGCGGCGGCATACTCCTTGTACCGGCCCTTGTATATTTCCTTGGCTTTTCCCAGAAAATGGCACAAGGTACTTCATTGGGCATTTTGTTACTCCCTGTGGGCCTTCTTGGCGTATTGCAGTTTTACAAACAAGGATACATTGATATGCGGGTTGTACTGATCATTTCTCTTGCTTTTTTCTTCGGAAGTTATTTTGGCAGCAAGATCGCCCTGAGTTTACCACAGGAAACCGTAAAAAAAGTATTTGCCATTATAATGATCCTGGTTGCTGTAAAAATGCTTTTTTTCGAAAAGAAACCATCTGCTCCTTCCAATACAGCAGCAACACCTGTATCAACCAACATGCAGCCTGGCAATAAACACCCGGGATAAAAAATGCCTGCTGCCTGCCACGCAGCAGGATATGGAATTTTACAGAAACTACATCTCACTGGTATCCATTACCAATTGTATCAAGTTGAATCTGCGGAAACATCAACATATAGAAGATAAGGAATTATTACAGCACTATTACAGCGATGGCAATAATGAATGGCTGGGCATCCTGCTGCAACGATACAGCATGCTGCTTTTCGGCGTATGCATGAAATATATAAAAAATGAAGAGGAGGCGAAGGATTGTGTGCAGCAGATCTTCTTCAAAGTGATCAATGAACTCCATAAATATAAAGTAGAATACTTTAAGAGCTGGCTATACATGGTTGCCAAAAACCACTGCCTGATGAAACTGCGTGACAAAGGAAAGCACACTACGGAAATCAATGAACAGGTGTTGGCGGCTCCACAGGATGTAATGGACAAAGCCGCACTTTTAGAAAAAGACCGTACATTAGAACTGATGGCCCTTGCACTGAAAGAACTCAATCACGAACAACAGCTTTGTGTAACTTTGTTTTATCTTGAAAAGAAAAGCTACCAGCAAATAGCCGATTCAACAGGCTTCAATATGATGCAGGTGAAAAGCCATATTCAGAATGGCAAAAGAAATTTAAAATTGCAAATGGACAGAATACAGCAAAATGAGCGATGAATTAAAAAACATATTATCTCATTTAAACCCGGATACGGAACAGGAGAAACTATTACAGTATCTCAACCGTAATATGTCGGATGCTGAACAGCATGAATTTGAAAAAGCCATGAATGATGATGCATTCATTAACGATGCAGTTGAGGGATTGGAACACGTTGATAATAAAAAAAACATACAGGATATTGTTCTGCAGTTAAATACGGATCTCAAAAAACAACTTGCCAAAAAGAAAAAGAGAAAAGAAAAAAGAAAATTAAAAGACCAACCCTGGATTCTCTATTCTATTATTTTAATCTTATTGCTACTCCTGGTTTCTTACCTGGTCATTAAAAATTTGTTCTAACTTTTTCGAGGGGGATGTGCATGGCGATCAGGGTTCCTTTACCTGGTGATGAATCTATTTCTATGAACCCATCCAGGTACCTGATCCTTGACATCATGTGTTGCAATCCCCTGTTTTCCTGTATAGCCACTTCTTTCATATCAAAGCCTTTGCCATTATCTTCCAGGGTAACCGATATGCCATCTTCAGCCTCAATGATTGAAATATCCAGGTAACCGGCGGATGCATGCCTGTACGCATTATCGATCCCTTCCTGTATGATTCGGTATAAAATGATTTCCACCGGCAGGTTCAGCCTTTTCTCAAGTCCCTGTGTATAGAGTTTCACCTTCATTTCCTGCTGATCAGTTTTACCGATCAATTGTTGCACTGCTACCAGCAAACCAGATCGTTTGAGTGTAGAGGGTGCCAGGTAACGGCTGATGGCCAACAATTCCCTGCAGCTTCCATCCATCAAAGAAAATACCCTGTTGAACAAAACGGGATCTACCTTTCGATAACCTGCGAGATCAGATTCAATGCCCGATACATT
The DNA here is from genome assembly GCA_029560415.1 of Bacteroidota bacterium. Lineage (GTDB taxonomy): Bacteria > Bacteroidota > Bacteroidia > Chitinophagales > Chitinophagaceae > Ferruginibacter. Next base: position 34,743 of record JAKQKY010000365.1, read on the forward strand.
CATCCTGGCTACACTCACCATCTGTCCAACCCCTTCATGCAGGATCGTTGCTACTTTACCCCGTTCGTACTCTTCTGCATAGAGCAGTGCCATCGCTTGTTGTTCCTGCAGCTGTATTCGTTGCTTCATTAAAAGGTTATGTTGCCGTTGTACTTTTAATTTCTGATAATAATACAACAATAAAAGAATGCTGGTACCCAACAGTACAGATAGCATCGTAAACGCATTATATATTTGTGCATTAAGTGTACCCAACACATGCAGGGGTTGTGAAATAACTGACCTGGGGCTTAATACCAGCATCAGGAAGAGAATGTACTTTTTAAAACCTTGCATACTTTTTTATGAATATGCAATAACCAACTTATTAAAGGGAGGCAAATACCCGCTTCAGGGTAATTTATGAAAATCAGGCAAAAGCCTGTCGTTGAACAAATGCCAGCATGGGGTGATTTGAAGTAACGGTTGCTGTATGCGTACAAAGCGGTTGGATGCTTATGAGTTCTCCGGCATGAAAGGGCTTTTCCTGTCCGTCGAAATTCATGATACAGCTACCTTCCAGGATATAGAGATATTCTATGAAATGATCATGCATTTCCGCTTCGTGTCCTTTTTTAACATACACAAAAAAATTAGTGACTAGGTCAGTAGATGCTGAAGCAATCATAAACTGGTTGTCATATGTCTCTGCAGGAGGATTCTGCGGATGTGCGGTTATCCATTCCTGTAAGTGCTTGATTGAATCGCTGTTTGTGGCTGAAAGCAAAGGAGCATAACTCCCGTCTGTGGATGCCTGCTGTTGGTAAATAGTCTGCATCAGGGCCATTTTAACCGAACGGGAAGGCTTTACCTGGTTAGCTAGTGCATATTGCTCAAAAGATTGGCTGAGCTGATCGATCTCGACCCTTATCTCAGGGTGTGAAGCAGCCATTGCGTGTACCTGTTCCCTTTCCTGCATGCTGCAATTACCCATACAGTATTTTTCAATAATACCCGATGCGATAAAAGCTTTTACATTCATTTCTGCAAATGTACAACGTTTTTATGCGGGTTGCATCCAAAAAAAATGCTGCCTGGGAGGGCAGCATTTGATATGTTTATTTAAAATATATCTTAATTTTTCACGAAGCGAAGGGTTTTGATCTCCCCATCTTCTGTGTAACCGGTAACCTGGTAAGAACCATTGGCAAGTTTAGACAGGTTCAGTTTTACCTGGTTGCTTCCGGCAGCAAGTTGTACAATTTGCCTCATTACTTTTTTACCAGTCAGGTCGGTCACTAAAATCTCCATCCTGCTATTGTTTGCACTGGCAACGTTCAGCAGGGCCATGTCAGTAACCGGGTTTGGTGAAAAGCTTACCAGGCTAAAGCCCTGGTCTTTATTCAGGATTGATACTACCTGGCTGTATGAAACATTTCCGTCTGCGTCGGTCATACGGAGCCTGTAATAATTCATACCAGGCTTTGGTGCATTGTCGGTATAATCAAAGGGCTGTAAACAACGTACTGCCGTAGCTGTTATGTTGGTAATAGCGGTAAACCTGCGGCTGTCTTCGCTGCGTTCCAGTTCCATTGTTAAACCGGGTGTATTGGTGCAGGTAACTTTCCAATCGAGCTGGTTGCCATTCGTTTTCCTGCTTCCTTTGAAATATTCGATGCTGATTGGTAACGATAAAAGTGTACCACCCACACCAAATTCTGAAAAGCCAGTCATTCCCGTACGTGATAACACTGCTGAAGCATTGGAGCCTGTTGTTGGTACATGTGTACCATCCAGTATCCATGGTGAGCTGTTGTCGTTTCTTTTCAGTAATACCAATTGGCTGAAATCAGTAATGTCATTGAAACCAGCAGCCCTGAAGGTACCTGTATAATTTCCACCAGTTAACCCGTCGCCTGGAGTTACTCTCCAGTAACCAGTACCTGAACTATTGGTAACAAGGTAAATTCCATCGATCAATGGAAGACCATTTTCACCACCAGGTAATGAAATAAATTCTGCAGTTAAGGTTCCGCCGGTTGTTGGCGCTGTAGTAAAATTAATATTTACGGTACGGGTAATTCCAGCAACCCCTACCGGGAAATTGCGGGCAATGGTGGATGCTGAATACCACCTTTTGAATTTACCAACGATGGTACCACTTACATAAGTTGCTGTTCCGATTGATACATCACTGGTACCCAATGTGAGGGTGCAAACGCCTGTGGTAATATCACCGGCAGACATTATAAGATTTTCAGTGGTAATATCTGAAGGAATGGTATTTGCAATGGTTACACCAAGCGGGTTATTGAATTCCAGACTGGCGAAAGCACCGGCAAGGTTACCATCACCATCATAGGTTTGTGCTGCTGTACCTGCAAAGATGAGCTGACTTCCGACAGCCGTACCATCGATGGTGCCGCTGTTTGTAAGCGTTGCGCCCTGTTGCGTATAGGCAAATCCGTTAGCTGCATCATCATTAAGGATGAGTGTAGCCCCGGTTTTTACCAGGGTATTTAATACATTGGTATTATCGAATAGTTGTACCGTGTGGCCGCCAGCTGCATTATCGATCTCAAGATCAGGAACTGATCCGTTGATGAAAAAAGTTTGTGCCGAACCTGAAGATGCGTTACCGATCTGCAAGGTACCCCCGGTAATATTCATGTTCACAGCATTGTTACTAAAATCGCGTGGACCACTAACGGCAGTGCTGGCATTCTGCAACACGATCCTTCCACCACTCATGGTGAAAGAAGAGTTATCCAGGGTTTGAATATCGAAAGTTGCTCTTGCTGCACTGGTATTGGCTACGGTATTCAAATTAAAGGTTCCGCCTGTTTGCGTATAGCTGACACCGAAAGTAGATGTAGCAGAAAACCTGCTGGCGAGGTTAATGGTACCACCATTGATGATGATCGCAGTACCTGCGATGTAACCAAGGCGGTGACCTTGTGCAGTTCCTATGTTCAGGGTGCCTGCATCTACCTGCAAGGTGCCATCAACGTTGGCTGTTCCGCTTCGGGCAGAAACGATAAAGTTTGCATTATTTAACCAGAGACCACCGCTTGACGGGATCGTATATGCGCCCGTTCCGGTAAACAAAGGATTGGTCATGGTAAATGAACCAGATAATTTGAATGTACCATTTAATATATCCAGGAAAGAAGGAGTAGCTCCATTGGTATTGGAAGAGCCGGTGAAAGTGAATACATCTGTATTTAATTCCAGGATTGATGTAGCATCCGTTCCTTTATCGACAGTGATTCGCAATACATCTGTTACAGAACCACTACCACTAAATGTTGCATTTGCTGCGCCGGTAAATGTTATTCCTGCACCTGCGTTATCAGCATTGGTACTGAAATCAAGGATACCATTATTGGTAAGGTTTCCACCTGCAAATAATTCATGACCTGTTTGTGCACCCGAACCGGCAGATTGAAAACTGGCGCCGGAAGCAATTGTCACATTTCCGGAAACGGTCAATGTTCTTGCACCTGCCGCCTGAAATACAAGTGAACCAGAAACGCCTTGTCCTACGACAACACTTAAAGCATCTGCATTCACATCAATGGTAACTGTTGCGCCATCAGCAATAATCACATCATCTGAAGCACCGGGAACTACTGCGCCAACCCATGTGGCGGTATTACTCCAGTCACCACCTGAAGCAGTAGAAGTGATCTGGGCAAATGAAGGGGAAACAAAGCCTATAAAGGCAATCATCAAGAAGTAAATGTATCTCATCTTTGGGGTTTTTATTTTCTAACAATTATAAAATTACCACAATTTTGCCTCCAATCTATTGTATGTGCATAAAATGTATAACAATCAGCACTTATTTTTCGCATTCCTGATCATGTGGAGATGGATTCAAAAAACATCGAAAAAATGATAGCAATAATGATTGAAAAAAATGATCGCTTGTGGAGTATATCACCCTTATGTTTAAGGAAGTAAATGTATAACCGGGGAATTAGAAGATAGTTTTCGGGCATTAGTTGCCCAATCTATAATTCAGAAGTTCTTTTAAGGACATAAAAAAAGCCCCCGATCGGGGGCTTCTATATCAACAGGATTGATTAATGTTTTGGTTCCATTTTCTCAACCGCTTTTTCGGTCATTTTTTTAGCGGTATCAGCCATATTGCTAACCATTTTGCTGGCGCTGTCCATCATTTTGTTAGCGCTGTCGCCCATTTTGTCCATCATTTTGTTGGCGCTGTCTGCCATGTTGCTCATCTGGTTTGCATCCATGGTAACTGAATCAGTGGTAGCAGCTTCAGTAGATTCTGCTTTTTTCTCGTCGTTGCAAGAAGCCATGAATGCGGCGATGGCAACGATTGCTAATAATTTTTTCATTTTTTGTTTTTTTTGGTTTTTTACAATTCGCCGCAAAAATAGTCGGTTTTTTGAAACATGCAAGTTTTTGATGATCTATTTTTATCCATCAATCCAGGAGGATGAAAATCACGGATCGGTTGCATCGATTATTTTTTACGGAAGAACAAACGCAATGGCACGCCACTGAAATTAAAGTGCTCCCTTAACTGGTTTTCCAGGTAATTGCGGTAAGCTGTTTTAATATCGTCGGGATAATTGCAGAAAAAAGCAAAACTGGGTGTATATGTTGGGAGCTGGGTTACATATTTTATTTTTACTGCATTACCCCTCACCACTGGTGGATGATAATTCTCAATTGCTTTTAACATCACTTCATTGAGTTTTGAAGTGGTTACTTTCCGGTGTTTATTTTCAAAAACCTGGAGGCCCTCCTCAATGCTTTTGAAAATTCTTTGTTTTTCGGTAACCGATACAAACAGGATGGGCACATCACTAAAAGGAGCAAATCTTTTTTTAAGATCCTTCTCATAATCCCGTGCCGTATTGGTTTCCTTTTCAACCAGGTCCCATTTATTTACAATGACCACGATGCCCTTCCCTTTTTTGGCAGCAAGGGAAAAAATGGAGAGGTCCTGCGCCGTCAGCCCTTTACCTGCGTCCAATAATAATAAACAAACATCTGCCTCATCCATGGCTTTGATGGCCCTGATCACGGAATAAAATTCCAGGTCTTCGTGCACTTTGGTTTTACGACGAATACCTGCAGTATCGATGAGAATAAATTCCTTATTGAATAAATTATAGTGTGTATGGATGGTATCGCGGGTGGTGCCGGCAATGTCACTTACGATGGTTCTTTCCTGCCCGATCAACGCATTCAGCAAAGATGATTTACCCACGTTGGGCTGACCGATGATCGCAAACTTGGGTATTTCGGGTTGGGGTTCTTCATCCTCCTTTTTTTCGGGGATCAATGCGGCGATGGCATCCAGTAATTCACCAGTTCCGCTGCCACTGATAGATGACAGGAAGAAAATATGTTCGAATCCCAGGCTGTAAAATTCGCTGGCTTCCATGAGGCGATTATGGTTATCTACTTTATTCACCACCAGGAAAACCGGTTTAGAACTTTTACGAAGAATATCGGCCATCCCTTCATCGAGGTTGGTGATCCCTGTAGATGCATCCACCATAAATATCACTGCATTGGCTTCATCAATGGCGATGTGTACCTGTTTGCGGATCTCCCTTTCAAAAACATCATCACTCCTGGGTACAAAACCTCCTGTGTCGATCACGTTAAATGATTTGCCGATCCAATCTGCTACTCCATATTGCCTGTCGCGGGTTACACCGCTCTGGTCATCCACGATGGCTTTGCGTTGCTCGAGCACCCGGTTAAAAAATGTACTTTTCCCTACGTTGGGTCTGCCTGTGATGGCTACTGTAAAACTCATTGTATGTTGTGTATTTGTATTAAGTGTATGCGTTAACGTTATATATGGAATGAATGCAAGGATTACCTGTTAATATCCATATTCCTTTAAGTGTGTTTCATTGTCACGCCACTTGGGCCTTACTTTCACAAAAAGTTCCAGGAAAACTTTCCTGTCAAGAAATGCTTCTATGTCTTTACGGGCAAGGGTTCCCAACTGTTTGATCATGCTTCCTCCTTCTCCAAGTATGATCCCCTTCTGGGTTTCTCTTTGTACGATGATATCAGCAGATATTTTGGTAAGCGTAGTTTTTTCTTTAAATTCCTGCACCAGCACGGTTGCATGATAAGGAAGTTCTTCCTGGTAAAGCTGGAATATTTTTTCCCGGATGAGTTCGCTTACAAAGAATTTGGTTGGCATATCACTCAGGTCATCCCCTTCGTAAAATGGTTGACCTTCGGGCAGGTAGCTTAGAATTATTTTTAATAATTCATCGATACCTTTTTTCTTCAATGCTGAGATCTGAACCACTTCCTTGCAATAAGGTTGTTGTTCAAAAAACAAGATAGTGTCTTTAAGGGCCTGTTCATCCTTAACGGCATCCACTTTATTGACGATGATGATAGCCGGCGATTTCAAACGCAGCGCTGAGAAGATGGCATGACTTTCGGCAACCGGTTCCCTGGCATCCATGATAAGGAGGGCAAGGTCAGCATCTTCCAGGCTTCCTTTTACAGCCTGCATCATTTTTTCGTGCAGTTTGTATTTTGGCTCAATGATACCAGGGGTATCGGAAAAGATGACCTGGTAATCCTTATCGGTGAGGATGGCTTTAATGCGATGCCTGGTTGTTTGCACTTTATGTGAAACGATGGCCATTTTTTCACCCATCAGGGCATTGAGTAAAGTGCTCTTTCCTGCATTGGGCTTTCCAAAAATATTTACAAATCCTGCTTTCATTAATTGAATGTCAACCAGCTTTGTGGCTGATAATAACCTGCAAAACTACCTTATTTAAGTGGTAATGCCATTTTAAATGCTTTTGAAGAACGATAAAGGAGCTATACTTCTTTTCTATAGTTGTAAGAACATGCTTTTACAACTATAGATTCTATATTATTGATGTTCAGTACATTACTAAAGAAAAACAAAAATTAATCTTTTATGAATTTCAAAAAGAACAAATAAAAAAAGCCAGGCATATAGCCCGGCTTTTTTATCAATTATAGTGAGATTATTGTTTAACCAGTGTAATTGTGGTGGTTTCACCGGCAGTAGTTCCATTAAGAATAACTGTCATACCAGTACAAGAGAAATTACTTACAGTTCCAGATTGTCCATTGATGGTGAATACATTTGATGCAAATGCCCAAATCCCGGTACTGCTACCATTTGGTGTGCAAACGGCACCAGCATCCGTAAATGTTACAGAATTGTCTGCATTCAAAACAGTGATATCGTCTTTTTCGCAGGCATCCCAGGTAGCAAATTCATCAACTTCCGCAGTTGTTGCATCGGCTTTGTATTTAAGAGCTGTTATTTTGTACGAACCTACGAGGTTTGCCTGGTTCAATTCGCAAACCGGATCTGAATCTTTTTTACAGCTTACAAATGCAAATGCCATAATGCAGGCGGATAAAATAATTTTTTTCATAATGTTGATTGTTTTTTAAATTTCGGGCGAAACTACCATTCTATATCAATACTTCAATAGAAATTGTTCATTATTTGTAAATTTTAGAGGCTTATTATTTAAACAGGTAGTTTAAAAATCAGGAACAGGAGTAAGTATAGACAATAGTAAAGCCGGGCATCTTCGAAATGCCCGGCTTTTTTATGTAAATACAAATTATTGCTTGGTAAAAGTTGTTACATATTTTCCAGATGTGCCACTTATGTTTACATCTTCAGAAACAACCAAATCAGTGCAATTCCAGCTATCAATAGCTGCATTGTCGTAAACCACAACGCTACCACCAGATGTGGTTTCGCTGATGCTTATTTTATTATTCACAACATCCCATACACCCGTAAAACTGTCGGTACAAGAAGATCCTGACTCAGTATAAGTCACCGTTTTATCAGCATTTAACCTGATAATCGCCCCTTGAACACAAGGAGTTAAAGTAATTGGACTGGGAGTACCAGAAACCACCAATTCTTCTTTTGTTAACTTATAACTTCCGGCAATACCACCCACAGATTTTTCACAAACCGGGTCACTGTCTTTTTTACAACTTATCATTGCACTGCTGATCACAAGTGCTGCTAAGAAAATTTTCTTCATCATAACGGTTACAATTAATTTTTAGCGAAAATATATCATTATTGGTTAAAGAAATTATTTGAGACGGATTTTAACGTAATAATATGCTGATACCGTCGAGCATTGGCGAGGTTTGGGAATTTGTTGCTATGTCCGCCCGGCCAATGCACTTAATAAAGAACGTAAATTTCCATGTAACCACCAAACCAGACAGCAGACTAAGAGCGTAGTAAAATCTGCTGGCTGATGAGAAAATGTCAAGCCGAAAACTACTGACTGGCAGCGATTAAATGCTCAGCATTTGGCTGTCCGCCCGAATTTTGCCAATGCTTTTGTTGGCCGCAGTGCTTCGATAAGGGTTAAATACTTTTCAATTGGATAACTCCTTCAATTGGATAAAATTTTCCATCAGCACGACATACCATTCCGGAGACCTTTAGTTTGTAGAAGTCAGATACAAGGGTGACAAAAGTTTTATCTGATTCATACCATGATGTCATTACTGTATGGTCATTAATATGAATTGTCTTTGTTTTCTCGTGGGCTTCTTTTGGCTTACTATCATCTCTCCAAAAAAGAGTAGAATCTGAACTAATTACTATCAGTATATTGCCGCCCGTAAAATTGTAAATCAATTGTTTGTTTATAATATCTTTAGATGTTAAGTTGGATTGACCGAATCCCTTAAGCGATAATAATAGAATTGTTATGCTAAGCAGTACTTTCATAAAAATGATTTTGTAATTGACAAATTAGCAAATAGACTGGGAAAGTGTAAATGATTATTTTGAAAGGCTTTAAAGTATGATGAACTCTTGCATTGCGGTCCAACTGTTTATTGAAACAATTTCATTGAAAAGGACCTAATTCAAGTCTACGTTTAATTCATTGAGCCTGAGTTATATAACTGATTTATATAAACAGAAAGAAGGCCCGATAAAACAGACCTTCTTGGTTGCGAAGAGAAGGATCGAACTTCTGTCCGCCAGCTGGCGGATATGAGGACGACAAATGACTTATCTGATTAATAGAAGAAGGCCTGAAATTTCAGGCCTTCTTAGTTGCGAAGAGAAGGATCGAACTTCTGACCTTCGGGTTATGAGCCCGACGAGCTACCGCTGCTCTACTTCGCATTGCAAAAATAAGCGTTTAAGTTGTTGTAGCCAAAACTTATATTTGATTCTTCATTTCATCGTATGAGAAAAACAGGATTTTACCTTTTAATACTTTGCAGTATCGTATTGTTTTCAGTGGCTTGTAAGAAAGCCGTCAAATTGCAGGAAGATAAAATCTATAGCAGGCATCTTCAACGGCATGTCACATTAACCATCATCACTACTCCCATGCCGGATGACAAAACCAGCATGAACCTGCTTTTATGTAATAACGGGGACGAAATGGAATCTTTGAACATGCAACATATCATCGACAGCCTTTATGACGATAAACAGCTTCGCCCGCTAACCATAGTAGGAATCCATGGCAACGCTGCTACAGAATATGGCATGAGTGGCCTTGACATCCCAGGCGACAAATCTGATAAGCCTGCTAAATTTAATGAATTTGTGATAAAGGAACTTTACCCATTTATCAAGAAAAAAACCGGCATCAGGTCGTTCAGATCTATTGCCATTTGCGGTACATCACGGAGTGGCATAAACGCAATTGACATAGCCTGGAACAATGCCGACCGCATACAGAAAGTTGGATTGTTTTCGGGTGCATTTGATTATGCAGATAAATATCGGGTACCAGGTACCGATAGCATTTCACTTGTGCTGGAAAAATTCAGGTTATCCCGGAAAAGACCAAAACTCCAATATTGGTTCTATGCGGCAAACAATGCAGATAGCATTCCTTATCAAAACACCGGGAAGCTGATCGACATCCTCCATAAAAAAAATATCACCGGTAATGGTGATATTCAGTTTATTGCCGATCCATCGGGATCTAATAACATTGCATCCTGGAGAAAACAATTTCCTGCTTTTATCAGCTGGGCTTTTGGCAAATAAAATCAGCCACCTCGCTTACCAATGCTGCTGGCGCCGTTGCTTTGATTTTCTTTTATAACCGCATCGCCCTTATAATGAATGCTGCTGGCGCCGCTGGCATGGGCACTGAGTTCCTTGTTCACCGTAACATTGATGTCTGAAGCACCGGAAGCTTTCGCTGTGCAAATATCAGCCACCAGATCGTAGCCTTTTACATCACTGGCCCCGCTGCTTTCGATAGTGAGATTGGTAGCTTTACCGGCAATCTTCACATCGGATGCACCACTTAAATTCATGGTTAAAGATGTTACCGATACGGCCCCGTTAAAATCACTCGCACCCGACATGTTCAGTTGCAAAACGGGTACATTAATAGTTCCCTGCACACGAATATCTGAAGCGCCCGATGCCTGCAACCATTTAAGTTCACGAAAAGAAATATACACTTTCATATTTCTGTTCTTACTCCATCCCTTATCACCTTCATAATAAATTTTCAACACGTTATCTTCCACAACTGTTTTTATACCCTCTTTGTATTTATCTTCTGAAGCACTTACCGCAATGGCTTCCTGGTCGGATTGGGACAAATACAGATCAATGGCGTTAGACACTTTGATCGAATGAAAACTGCCTTGTATCGTGCGCATTTCTGCATTGGCATCCACCACAAATTCTTTTTGCGCAATGGCTGTTGAAGCCAGGATGATACAAGAAATTACAATCCATAATTTTTTCATGGTTAATTATTTTAAGCTTTTTTTACAGTGCCTCCACTGCTAACATTAATGTCTTTCAGCATTGCTGCACCTTTGTAACGCACCTGTGCACCACTGCTGGCCCGGGCAGATAATTCCTTTTCAATAGTAAAACTGATCTTGGCGCCGCTACTGGCCCTTGCCGAACCCAACTCGGCAGAGAAATCAAAACCCCTGAAATGTGCTCCACTGCCGGCTTCCACACTTACCCTGTCGGCTTTGCCTGTTAAGTTGATGTGAGAACCGCTGCTTTGTTCAATGGCAATGTCTGTGGCAGCAACCCGTCCATCAAATGACGAACCGCTCGAAAACTTCATAACCAAATTTCCGACAGAAATACCAACCGGGATTTTTACTGAAGCACCACCTGATGCTTCCAGTTTTTCCAGCGTTTTGAAAGAAACATAGGCTCTCAGGTTGCGACGTTCCTTGCCCGTCCAGCCGATACCCTTGTTGTCGTAATAAATCCGCAATACGCCGTCCTTCACCTCCGTTTTAAACCTCTCTTCGTATTTTGAATCAGAAAAACCAACTGCAACGCTTTCTTCCTTACCTGCACTTAGATAAAGAGTTATACCGTCACTTACTTCTATGGCATTAAAAGATCCTTTGATGGCACGTGGCTTCACATTTGGATCTTCCAGCATGGCTTTTTCCTGGGCCATTGTTGAAAACCCGAGCAGGCTGCAAAAAATGAACAATACTAATTTCATGGCTATACTTTTTTATGATACGTTGCTCCTGCACCATTTGTTACAGTTTTGGACAAAAATGTATAAATTATCGGTAAGGAATGGCAATTTGCCGTAGTTTCGTGTTTCGTTCTTTACAAAACCGCCTGAATTTCCGGGGTGCTTTCAATAGAAGGCTGAGATGATACCCGTATAACCTGCACAGGATAATACCTGCGAAGGGAGAAAAGCCCAGCCTTGGGCCCTATCGGATCCACCTCTGTCCGGATGTTCAGCACAAAATTATCGAGATGAAATATTTAATAGCCCTGGTGATTGTATGCCAGTCCTTTGGAATTTCCTTTGCCCAAACAAACAGCAAACTGGCTGATACCAGCCTTTTACAACCCATAGAACTGATTGCAATAAGAGCATCTGATAAAACGCCGGTTGCCAAAACAAATTTATCTGCAGCCGAAATTGCTAAAAACAATATTGGCCTGGACCTTCCTTTCCTGCTTAATCAAACTCCTTCGGTAACGGTGAACGCAGACGCAGGTAACGGTATCGGGTACACGGGAATCAGGATACGTGGTTCTGATGCCAGCCGCATTAATGTGAGCCTGAATGGCATTCCATATAATGATGCAGAAAGCCAGGGCAGTTTTTTTGTAGATCTTCCCGACATCGCTTCATCTGCCAATAGCATCCAGGTACAACGGGGCGTGGGCACTTCCGCCAATGGAGCAGGTGCATTCGGAGGTAGCATCAACCTAAGCACCAATGACATCAACCGGCAACGATCGCTTGAATTAAGTAACAGCGTTGGATCATATCATTCATTTAAAAATACCCTTTCACTAAACAGTGGTGTATTGGGAAAACACTTTATACTTAGTGGCAGGCTGAGTGATATCCGCAGCGATGGATATATTGAAAGAGCTTTCAGCCGGCTGAAATCATTTTACAGCAGCGCAGCCTATATCAATGGATCCGATTCCTGGAGGATCAATATTTTCTCTGGCAAAGAAAAAACATACCAGGCCTGGAATGGCATCGACGAAAAAACCCTTGCCCTGAACAGGCGATACAATGCTGCCGGTACAGAAAAGCCCGGTGAACCTTACGCCAATGAAACAGATAATTATACCCAAACGCATTACCAGCTTTTTTACAACCACAAATTTTCTGATAAATGGAAATCAAATCTTGCATTCTTTCTTACGAGAGGTAAAGGATATTATGAACAATATAAAGCCGGGGAATCATTGAACAGTTATGGATTACCAGACATCATCCAGGGTGCAGACACAATCACTTCAACTGACCTGGTGCGGCAACTCTGGCTGGATAATTATTTTTACGGAAGTATTTTTTCCTTCCAATATCAGCAACCCAATACCCAGTTGATCATCGGTGGCGGATGGAACCGGTATGACGGGAACCATTTCGGAGAAATTACCTGGACCGACGTACAGAACGCAGCACCTACTGGTTACCGTTGGTACAACCTGGATGCCCGCAAAACAGATGGTTCGCTGTTTGTGAAATGGACAGAAAAGCTGACCGATCATTGGCAGTCATTCATCGACCTGCAGGCCCGGGCAGTGACTTATCGCATCAATGGATTCAGGGATAACCCAAACCTTGCAATCAACAACCAATATTTTTTCTTAAATCCGAAAGCAGGTATCAGTTACTCAAAAAACAAAACCACCTGGTACCTTTCCTATGCAAGAGGCGCTAAAGAACCCAACAGGGATGATTTTGAAGCAGGTAACACCCAGCAACCCGTTGCCGAAAAACTAAATGATTGGGAAGCAGGTGTAGAACAAAAGAATAAACGAACCAGTTGGGCGGTCAATGCATTCTATATGCAGTACAAAGACCAGCTGGTACTTACCGGAAAGATTAATGACGTTGGCGCATACACGAGAACCAATATACCAAACAGTTATCGCCTGGGAATAGAATTACAAGGTGCAATTCAATGCAACAAATGGTTATCGGCAAGTGGCAATATCAGTTTCAGTGAAAATAAAGTAAAGGACTTTACAGAGTATATCGATGATTATGACAATGGCGGTCAACTGACAAACATTTATAAAAAAACAAGCATTGCCTTTTCGCCTTCAGTAGTATCGGCTATCAGTATCAACATCATTCCTTTTAAAAACTCGGAGTTGACACTGATGGGAAAATATGTAGACAGGCAATATCTCGATAATACATCAAACAAAACAAGGAGCCTTGATGGGTATTATGTACAGGATATGCGGTTAAATTATAACTGGAGCAGCAGCAAGTCTTCTACCGTTAAAATATTTGTGCAGGCTAACAATATCTTTTCTAATGAGTATGAAGCCAATGGGTATACATTCAGTTATCGATATGGCGGAGAAACAACTACGGAGAATTTTTATTTTCCCATGGCACCGTTCAACATGATGGCAGGTATTAGTATAAGTTTAAAGTGATAGGCAGTGAGGGCATTATTAATTATTAATTATTAATTAATAATTAATAATTAATAATTTCCTGCCAGGCCAGCATCCCGCCTGCAAGATTTTTCACATTGCTAAAACCCATGGTTTCCAGCATGAGGGCTGCCTGCATGCTTCGTTGACCACTTCGGCAATAACAGATCACTTCTTCCTGTTTCAGGTGGTCGATATCATCTGTTTGCATGCTGAGGATATGGCCGAGGGGCAACGCGATGCCACCGATATTAAATGCTGCGTGTTCATCGGGTTCACGCACATCTATGAGATTTATGTTTTCTGAACCAGAAAGCTTTTCTTTCAGCTCAGCGGGAGTTATGATTTGCATAAAAAATTATTGAGTGATGGTGGTATCCCTTGGAATTTTCATTTCTGCTGAAACCCAGATATCCATTAATTGTCCCGATTGAATATACACGGGTTCTTTTTCCTCGTTCAGTTTCGGCGGACTTTGCTGGTATACAAATGCTGCGAGGGTGTCTCTTACACCGGGATCAACAATGATGGCACCCAGCACGATCTCATTTTGTTCTAACACGATCTTGGCTTCAGCAAGGGTAAGTCCAATCAACGAAGGAACCAATACCTGCTTATCTTCCAACCCTTTTCCAATCACCAGGTCGATGCGGCTACCCCAGGGAATCTTGGTTCCGGCGGCAATAGATTGATTACGATATTGCTGCTCCAAAACCGATCCCCGCATGTAATGAGGTTTAAAAACGGTGTCGCCTAGCTGCAGGTGACTCCTGCCAAGAATGTACATGGCGAAGTTGAACGTTTTCCCTTCCAGGGCAGGCATTTCTACCAATGGCAAGGTAACCCGGTTCACCGTCAGGTAAACAGTTCTATTGATCTTTACAGTGCTGTTCGGATCGGGTAATTGTTTTAATACGATGCCCATTTTAGCCGTATCAGTATAAATCGAATCCTGGATCACTACATCGAATCCTTTGTCTTCAAGGAATTTTACCGCTTCTGCTGTTTTCTTACCGGCTACAGATGGAACGGTGAGGTATTGTCCGTGCCGGGTGATCATGCCAAGCAATTGCAGAAAAATAAATAATATCAACAATGCCAGCACAATGGCTGCCAATAAGTTTACCCAGAAGGGCCTGTTGGTGATAAATCTGAACACGTTTGATATTAAAATTTATATGAACAATTCATTGCTGCAAATATGGTTACGCCAAACAGGCTTCAATCAATGCAGTGTAAAATTCCTTTAACGACCATCCCATTGCTTTTACCTGCTGGGGCACAATGCTGGCGGCACTTTGGCCGGGAACGGTATTGATCTCGAGCAGGAATGGCCGGGCTGATTTTTCATCGTAAATAAAATCAATCCGCACTACACCCTGGCAATTAAAAACAGCATAAGCTTTTTTGGCCTCTGCCCTCACTTTGTCTGCAATGACCTCCGAAACCTTTGCCGGGGTCACTTCTTCACTGGCACCTTCGTATTTTGCTTCGAAATCGAAGAATTCATTTTTTGAAATGATCTCGGTGATGGGGAGCGTTATGATATTTCCTTTTGACTTAAAAACGCCGATAGTAAATTCCCTGCCCACGATACATTCTTCTACAAGCACCTGGTCGTCTTCCTTAAAAGCTTTATGCAAGGCGGCATCCAGGTCGGCAGACGCCTTCACTTTGCTCATGCCGAGGCTGCTTCCTCCATTGTTTGGTTTTACAAAAACAGGTAAGGTCAATTGTTGCAGGATCTCTATTGAGGGAATTGGATTTTGTTTAAAAAGGTGTACAGATTTGGCAACGGGAATTCCCGCAAATGCCGCAACAGCAACTGTATATCGTTTGTTGAACGTAAGCGCAGAGGTTGCTGCATCACAGGAAGTATAAGGGATGTGCAGGCAATCGAAATAACCCTGAAGTTTTCCGTCCTCTCCTGGTGTGCCATGCAGGCCAATCAATACTGCATCGAAAAGTATCTTTTGTCCTTTATGTGTGATGGAAAAATCGTTTTTATCAACAGTGGTTTTTTCTCCATGTTCGTTTTCAAAATACCATCCGGCAGGGTTGATGTCGATAAGATAAGCGTTCCATTTTTCAGGATCGATGTGCTGGCGGATGGTTTCGGCACTTTTATAGGAAATAACGGATTCACCGGAATAACCACCTGTTACCAATGCAATGTTTTTTTTCATTATATATTGAATGCGATATTTAGACAAAGAAACAAAAAAATGTTTATCCCCTGCGTTAACCTGGCGCTAAAGAACTTTGCAACCATAGTTTACTGATCTCCAATTCCTTCATTGCCGGTATCCAATACGAATTTCCAGCTTCCGTCTTTTTGTTTTTTCCAGATACTGGTATAGGTACCATAGATCAGGGTGTCTTTAGAAGCAGGCCGCATGGCATAAATGCCATAAGTATAACCCAGTTCACCCGATTGGCATACTTCTCCATTGCTTGGCTCCCAGGATAGCGTATAGCCGGAATCGTTTTGTTGTATAAGGTAATCAATGGCATTGGCGCCAATGATGGGTAACTGTCCGGGCCTCAGCAGTACCCCATTGCTGTCGATATATTCAATAAATGCATTTTTCATGCCCTTTTCTTCGCAGCGTTTAGAAAAGGCCTTATCGGCTTCCAGCAAAGCAGCTTTTTCCATCCCTTTGTTTGATGTGGTTTCTTTTTTATCCTTCGATTGACAGGAAACCAGGAACAGGGTAGATATAATCATGTAAAATCGGTAATTCATCATAATACGTTTTTTGCAGTTGTCTTACCAGGCGGGAAGCCTGCTGACAAACATCTCTATACCATTCGATTAACGAAAAGAGGATACAACAAGTTAAGCAATATCACCCATACACTGCAAACAAAAAGGCGAAAGTATTTTACAATACCCTCGCCTGCAGTGCAGGAAATATCACCTGCTTAAATAGGCCTTCCGGCCATAAGAACTTAAATATGGAGCCTTGCTTTTTTGTCCATTAGTTCGTCTACCGTTTCACGATAGGCTTCATCTGGTACACAGCAGTCGACAGGGCATACCGCAGCACACTGTGGTTCTTCATGAAAACCCTGGCACTCTGTACACTTATTGGGAACGATATAATAGATATCGCTGCTGATGGGAGCGTTACGCTGATCTGCATCCAATGAGGATCCATCCATCATTTTGAAACTTCCTTTAATGGTTGTTCCATCAGAAATAGCCCATTCTACCCCGCCTTCATAAATAGCGTTGTTGGGACACTCGGGTTCGCATGCCCCGCAGTTTATACATTCTTCAGTGATCTTTATAGCCATCTATCGTAATTTTGTTGCAATTTAATAATAACGTTATGAATTTACAACATCGGATCGATTTATTTGTGGAGTTGGGAAATTATTTAAAAAAAAATGAACCTGGCTGGCAGCAAATCAAGGAAAAAGCTTCACAAAAGAACAATTGGTTCAGCATTGATTTTATAGACATTGCCGTAAAAAACATCATTGAGGAATTCCTGCAGAAAGATAAACTGGAAAAATGGGCCGCCCATTATTATATTGATAACCCGGCCGAAATAAAAAATGTAGGCATCGTGATGGCGGGCAATATACCACTGGTTGGTTTCCATGATTTCCTTTCGGTTTTTATCAGTGGTCACCGGCAAACTATAAAACTTTCTTCAAAAGATGATGTATTGCTGGATGCCATCATCAACTACCTGTATCGCATAGACGAAGATGTACGGAGCTATATTTCCATTGCCGATAACCTGCGTGGATGCGATGCCTACATTGCCACCGGCAGCAATCAAACTTCGAAATACTTTGAACAGTATTTTTCAAAATACCCGAATATCATCCGTAAAAATAAAACCTCTGTGGCCATTCTAAGCGGAAATGAATCGAATGATGAGCTGGAAAAACTTTCCGATGACATTCATTTATTCTTTGGACTCGGTTGCCGGAACGTGACCAAAATATATGTACCATCCGGGTATGACTTTGTACCACTGCTGGCTTCCTTTAAGAAATATACCTATTTCAGGGATCACCATAAATACGCCAACAATTACGACTACCAATTGTCGCTGATGTTGCTGAACAACCAGTATTACATGACCAATGAATCCACTTTACTGGCAGAGCAGAATGCTATTTTTTCCGCGATCAGTGTATTGCATTACGGGTACTACGAGGATGCTGAAAAACTGTCAGCAGAATTACATCGCAACGAAGACATTCAATGCATTGCAGGACAGCATGGAATACCTTTCGGACAAGCCCAGACACCGGGATTATTTAATTATGCTGATGGCGTGGATACCATGGCGTTTTTGTTAACTTTAGGGTGATCTACGAAGGTCTTACTAATTAATTGTTAAAGATGACAGTTGGAATATTACATAATGTCAGTCCGTTGTTATTTTGCATAGCAGGCACAGGATTTGATTCCTGATTGCCATGAAGTTGGAAAAAATAAAACCTTAAAAAATGAAACTAAAACAAGTATTAGGAACCGTAGCGATCAGCGCCATAACCACCCTGGCCGTTGTGTGGGGATATGGCCGCTTCCTGAAACAGGATAGCATGTATGCCGGCCAGCAGCCAGGAGCCGTACCAGGCAACTATAAATATGCAGGCCTCACCGATGGTAACACACCGCCTGCAACAGTTGACTTTACAATACCATCCCAGGCTGCCTTACCGGCGGTAGTACACATTAAAACAAAAACGAACGCCAAACAGGTGACTAATAATCTGCCCAGGATACAAAGGCAGAGCCCATTCAGCGACTTTTTTGATGATGATATGTTCAACCAGCTTTTTGGCGGCGGCCGGATGAATGTAATTCCCGAACAAAGGGCATCCGGATCGGGAGTGATCATCAGCGACGATGGATTCATCGTAACCAACAACCACGTGGTGCAGAATGCCGATGAAATTACCGTTACCCTTAATAATAAGAAAACATACAAGGCAAAAGTGATCGGTTCAGATCCGTCTTATGATCTTTCGGTAATCAAGATCGAAGCAACAGCGCTTCCATACCTGTTATATGGCAATTCCGACGATGTGAAGATCGGGCAATGGGTGTTGGCGATTGGCTATCCATTAAACCTTGAAACAACCGTAACGGCTGGTATCGTGAGTGCCAAAGCCCGTAGCCTTGGCCTTAACAAAGACAGGACCGGTAACCCGGGCAATGCGGTTGAATCATTTATACAAACCGATGCTGCCGTGAACATGGGCAATAGTGGCGGCGCACTCATCAATACAGATGGTAAACTGATTGGTATTAATTCGGCCATTGCTTCACCAACCGGTTATTATTCCGGTTACTCATATGCAATTCCTGTGAACATCGCCAAAAAAGTGGTAGATGATATCATCAAATTTGGTACCGTACAACGTGGTTACCTGGGTATCGCGTTTGCCAATGCAGCCGACCTTACCGATGAGCGTAAGAAAACGGAGGGCATTCCTTCTTCTGCTTACGATGGAATATATGCTACAGATGTACCTACCGATGGTGGTGCATATTCAGCTGGTATCAAAAAAGGCGACCGTATACAAAAGCTAAACGGCATTGAAATAAATAATGGCGGAGAATTGCAGGAACAGGTGAGCCGTTACAAACCAGGCGATAAAGTGACCGTAACTGTTTTGCGGAATGAAAAGCCCCTAAACTTTACCGTTACACTCAAAAACAAAGCAGGTAATTACGATATTGTAAAAACAGATACAGAGATGGATATGCTGGGCGCCGACCTGTTAACCCTCGACCCCAAAAAAGCAAAAGAGTATGGAGTAAGTGGTGGTGTGATCGTTAAAAAAATCAAGGATGGTGTACTCAACGATCAAACCAGGATGAAAGACAGTTTTGTTATCCTTAAAGTGAATAACAAAGATGTTAAGAATGTGGCTGAGCTGAAAGCAGCACTTAGCAGTGAGAAAAGCATCACCATCAGTGGCTTCTACCCTGGCTATGATGGTCTATACGAGTATCCCATCACGTTAGGAGAATAATCGATTTATTTATATTAAAAAGAGTACAGTGATTTAACTGTACTCTTTTTTTATGCTATGTACATTTTACTTTTTCTGCAGTAGCAGGAATCCTCCCGGTTTTAATTCGATGGGTACATGGCCCGATAATTCGGCTTCATTCCCGGTAAACACATCCAGGTAAACTGTTTTTTCTTCTACAAACCAATGACCAATTTGTACAACCTCTTTATCCAGGTTTATAAAAAGGTACTCCGCCCGGTTGGCATCAACCTTTTCAAATGCCAGTACTTGCTGGTCAAAAGGAATGAACCGGGTATCGCCGGTAGAAAAACTTGTTTTCCGGTATTGAAGCAGGATTGAATAAAAGGCATGTAGTGCTGGTTGATCTGTCCATTCGATCGTATCTTTCTCAAAAAAAGACAGGCGTTTTAGGTTTGGTAACTCCTGCCCGCTATAAATGAGCGGCACCGACCGGGAATACACAAAAGAGAATACAGCTAACGCTTTCGCATAGATGCCATACTTTTCATACTCGGTGCCATTCCAGCTATTCTCATCATGGTTACTGGTAAAATACATTTTTAATGCGTCTCCTGGAAAGCCCTCCCACTCCTGCTTTAACAAACTGGTGAGTTCCTGAACGGGCAATGAATGTTGTACAAGGTCGGCCGTTTTATGCATCCATTTCCAGGCATAGGAGATATCAAATACTTCATGATAAGAAGGTTCTTCTGTTTCTGCCAGCCAAACCAGGCCCGGCTTCACATCATCCACCTGGCGGCGGGCTTTTTTCCAGAAAGCCAAGGGCGTAAGGTGTGCCAGGTCGGCCCGGAACCCATCTATATTAAATTGGGTTACCCAATATTCCATGGCGTCGGCCATAGCAGCCTGTTCTGCTTCATTATTATGATCGATCTGGATCACATCCGACCAGTCATACGGTGATACAAATTGACCCTGCTCATTCCGCACGAAATATTCCGGGTGATCATTTGTCCAGACATTATCCCAAGCCGCATGGTTAGCCACCCAATCGATGATCACCCGCATCCCATGGGCATGCGCCAACTCTACCAGTTTTGTAAAATCTTGCGGGCTTCCATATTCCGGGTTCAGGCCACAAAAATCCTTTACCGAATAGTAACTACCCATGCTACCCTTCCTGTTAACTTCACCTATCGGGTGTATGGGCATCAACCAGAGAATGTCTACGCCCATTGAGGCCAACCGGGGCAGGTGTTTCAAAAACCCGGCGATATCTCCCGTGTCACTGTATTGACGAAGATTCACTTCATATAAATTGGCCTGCTGCAATTGAGGAGGAAGAGATGAAAGATTCAAAATATATCATTTACTCATTACGTGATTGAATATTGGTAAGGTTGAACGGAAACTATATTTCTGGCACAACGTTGTACCTTTGCACCCGATACATTACCATGAAGCAATTTACTATTCCTTTTACATATCGAAGCCCGTTGATCAGCGCCATCAAGGAAAACAGGAAGCGAAACGATAAGATGAAAAAAGATTTTTCACCGACGCTCCTCGATTTCGGCCCTGTTCAGATCTACCTTGCCCGCCACTTTGGTTTTTGTTATGGCGTAGAAAATGCCATCGAGATCGCCTTTAAAACGATCGATGAAAATCCAGGGAAACGTATTTACCTGCTGAGTGAAATGATCCACAACCCGAAAGTAAATGAAGACCTGCAGAAAAGAGGTGTACAGTTTTTGCAGGACACCTACGGGAAACAGTTAGTTCCCTTTGAATCATTGCATGAAAATGATGTGGTGATCATTCCAGCCTTTGGTACCACCATTGCCATTGAAGAAAAACTTCGCTCACTGGGCATTGCCATTGAAAAATACAATACCACCTGCCCCTTCGTGGAAAAGGTATGGAACCGTAGTGAACAGATCGCATTAAAAAAATATACCGTGGTGGTGCATGGCAAACCGAGCCACGAAGAAACCAGGGCAACCTTTTCACATGCAGCCATCAACACGCCTACGATCATTGTAAACAATATGGCGGAGACGCATATCCTGGGAGATTATATTTCCGGCAAAAGATCGCTGGATGATTTCTATGAAGTATTTGCCGGAAGATATTCAGATGGTTTTAATGCGGCTACTGACCTGCAACGAATTGGTGTGGTGAACCAAACTACCATGCTGGCCAGCGATACACAAGCCATTGCTGATTATTTAAAAATGGTAATGCTGGATACATTCAAAGATGAAGATCGTTTTGCCGATACAAGAGATACCCTTTGCTACGCAACAACCGATAACCAGTCGGCCGTATACGGCTTATTGGATGTTGCTGCCGATCTGGCCATAGTTGTGGGCGGATACAACAGCAGCAACACTTCGCACCTGGTTGAACTGTGTGAAGAAAAACTACCTACTTATTTTATTGATAACGCAGATAAAATATTGTCTGCTGAAGAAATATCCCATTTCAACTTTCATACAAAAACCGTTTTACAAACGAAGGGATACTTACCGCAAAAAGAACCAGTTAAAATACTGATGACGAGTGGCGCTTCCTGCCCCGATGCCATGGTGGAGGATGTGATCAACAAACTAGCTTCCTTATTTAATTCGGATATGCATACCAGTGAGTTGGTCAGGCATTTTGCATAAGTTTCAGCTCGGCTCTTTTTTCTTTTACCAATTTGATGGCAAAGGCCAGTTGCTGTTCCATGGTGATGTGTGTATTGTCGAGCAGGATGGCGTCTTCGGCCTGTCGTAACGGGCTAACCTCGCGGTTTGAATCGATATAATCCCTCATTTCGAGATTGCTTTTTACTTCTTCAATGCTCACGTTGGGATTTTTTTCAAACATCTCCTTGAACCTTCTTTCTACCCTCACCGCAATATCGGCCGTCATAAAGATCTTTAGTTCTGCATCAGGGAAAACGGTTGTACCAATGTCCCTGCCATCCATCACGATCCCTTTGTGTTTACCCATCTGCTGCTGTTGCTTCACGGCAAATTTTCGTACTGCCGGAATGGCTGCAACATCACTTACCTTTTCAGCGATCACGAGGTCGCGTATCACATACTCCACATTCTCATCGTTGAGGATCATTTCCGACTGCAATGATTTTTCGTTGTATTCAAAATGAAGGTTGATCTGCCCCAGGGCATCTTTCACCTGGACCTTGTCTGTCCAGTCGATATGATTTCTCAAAAAAAACAAAGTGATCGCCCTATACATGGCACCGCTGTCGATGTACACATAGCCGAGGGTTTTGGCTAATTGCTTTGCCAATGTGCTTTTCCCACAGGAAGACCATCCATCGATCGTTATGATTATTTTCTGTGCCATCTTGTATGCAAAAATGAGTCAAAATAAACCGAAATCAAAATGAATTTACCAGATTTTAATGCAGACCAGTTATATATTAAAAAAAAGCCCACCGTTATTATGCGGTGGGCTGTATAAAGGTACTGGGCTGTTAGGCTTCAGATTTTTTTTCTTTTTTCTTAGGCTCTTCTTTGAGTTTGAACTTGATCTTCCCGGCTTCTTTATCCAACTCCGCGATGAGCATATCACCATTTTTGATGGTCATGTTAAGGATCTCTTCTGCCAGCGGATCTTCCAGGTATTTTTGGATGGCCCTGTGCAAAGGCCTTGCGCCAAACTGGCTGTCGTATCCTTTCTCAGCAATGAAATCCTTGGCTTCTGTAGAAAGTTCGAGGGAGAATCCAAGATTGATCAGCCTGTTCATAACTCCTTTCATCAGGATGTCGATGATCTCGAAGATATTTTCCTTCGTGAGTGAATTGAAGATCACGATATCATCAATACGGTTTAGGAATTCGGGACTGAATGTACGTTTCAATGCCTTTTCAATAATGGCCTTGTTATTCTCATCCTGGTTATCCTGGCGTGTTTGCGTGGCAAATCCTACCCCGTCGCCAAAATCTTTCAACTGGCGTGCGCCGATGTTGGAGGTCATGATGATCATGGTATTTTTAAAATCCACTTTGCGTCCAAGACCGTCGGTTAGCTGCCCATCATCAAGAACCTGCAACAGGATGTTATAAATATCCGGGTGTGCTTTCTCAATTTCATCGAGCAGGATCACGCTGTATGGTTTGCGTCTAACCCTTTCCGTTAACTGTCCACCTTCTTCATATCCCACATATCCCGGAGGCGCCCCGATCAAACGGCTTACGGTGAATTTTTCCATGTATTCACTCATGTCGATGCGGATGAGCGCATCTTCACTGTCGAACATATGCTTGGCGAGTGAACGGGCCAGTTCTGTTTTACCAACACCGGTTGGTCCCAGGAAAATGAATGTACCGATCGGCTTTTTAGGATCTTTCAATCCTACGCGGTTACGCTGGATGGCTTTTACCACTTTAAGGATGGCATCTTCCTGTCCTACCACAGCGCCTTTCAGGTCATCGCCCATGCGGCGAAGTTTATCAGTTTCGGCCTGCACCATGCGTTTAACCGGAATGCCTGTCATCATGCATACTACTTCGGCAATATCTTCTTCTTCAATCGGGAAACGTTTGTTCTTGCTTTCTTCTTCCCATTCTGTTTTTGCTTTCTCCAGGTCTTCCTGTAATCTTTTTTCTGTATCTCTTAAAGAAGCCGCTTCTTCAAACTTCTGGCTCTTCACCACTTTATTCTTTTCAAGCTTGATGTCTTCGATCTTCTTTTCCAGTTCGAGGATGGTTTCAGGAACATTGATGTTCTTGATGTGTTTCCTGGCGCCTACTTCATCCAGTACGTCGATGGCTTTATCGGGCAGGAGCCTGTCGGTCATATACCGATCACTCAGCTTCACACAAGCTTCAATGGCTTCGCGGCTATAGGTTACATTATGGTAGTCTTCGTATTTGCTTTTAATGTTGGTCAGAATCTCAATAGCTTCCTCAACAGAAGGTTGTTCAACCATCACTTTCTGGAAACGCCTGTCTAGTGCACCATCTTTTTCAATGTGCATACGATATTCATCCAACGTAGAAGCACCTATGCATTGCAGTTCGCCACGGGCCAGGGCTGGTTTAAAAATGTTGGAAGCATCGAGTGAACCACTGGCGCCACCGGCACCTACAATCGTATGGATCTCATCAATAAAGAGGATCACATCCCGATTCTTTTCAAGTTCATTCATGATGGCTTTCATGCGCTCTTCAAACTGGCCACGGTATTTTGTTCCGGCAACCAGGGCGGCAAGATCAAGACTCACCACTCTTTTGTCGAATAACACACGCGACACTTTTCTTTGTACAATGCGCAAGGCAAGCCCTTCCACGATTGCTGTTTTACCCACTCCCGGTTCACCGATGAGGATTGGATTATTTTTTTTGCGTCGCGATAAAATCTGTGATACCCTTTCAATTTCATTTTCCCTTCCAACGATCGGATCAAGCGAACCGCTTTCTGCCAGGCGGGTGATGTCCCTGCCAAAATTATCAAGTACCGGCGTTTTTGTTTTCGCCTGGCCTGCAGCACCACCTTTTTGCGAACGGGGTTGCTGACCATACTGTTTTCTTTCTTCATCAAAATCATCTTCTTCATTAAACTCGGCTTGCGGAGGATTGCTGGTAACAAAGCCCAGCTCATTTTTAAATACGTCGTAATCCACGTCAAATTGATTTAAGATCTGTGTAGCAATATTTTCTTTGTTCTTTAAGATCGACAGCATCAAATGTTCGCTTTCAACCTGTGTACTTTTTAGTGCCTTGGCTTCAAGTACGGTGATACGAATCACTTTTTCGGCCTGCTTGGTCAGTGGTAAAGAATTTATGTTGGCTATGTTTTTACCGGTCTTATCTTTTACGGCCATTTCAATTTCCTTTCGCAATTCATATAGATCTACGTTCAGCGACTTCAGGATCTTAATGGCCGTATTTTCTCCGTCTCTGATCAAGCCTAACACCAAATGCTCTGTTCCAATGAAATCATTCCCTAACCGCAAAGCTTCTTCGCGACTATAAGATATGATCTCTTTTACCTGGGTGGAGAAGTTGTTATCCATTCTCTAAGTTTTAATTGTTACAATAATAACGATAATTTGAATTTATTAGTTTGCAGAACAATATAAATGTTGATATGTTGAAAAGTTAGGATTTTAAGTCGGTCTTCCATCAAAACAAGCTTTAAATAAACGTGAAATTGTCTTTTATCTTGTCAACTTTCGCGTTGAATATTTGATGCAATTCGTTTTAAAAATCCGGATTCATTCAAAATTTACTTTATTTTACATTACTGCTAAATCCGCTCTGTAATGAATGTCAAAATAGATACCAAAGAAAAATTCACCGTCATAACACCCAATGAGGCTGAAATCTCTGCTAATATGACAGGCGAACTGAATGATTTGTTGCTTGGCTATTTGAATAAGGACATACCACACATTATATTAAATATGCATGAAGTGACGCTGTTGAATGCAAAAGCTGCCGAAAGCATCGCCTCGATCCAGCACCATTTTTACGAAAAAAATTGTTCATTCATTGTTTGTTGTTTATCTGAAACGATCGAAAATCAATTAGATGAACAGGAGTTGCTGGAGACCATGAATGTGACCCCTACCGAAAGTGAGGCATGGGATATTGTGCAGATGGAAGAAATTGAAAGGGAGCTCATGAGTGATTTTGATGAACCTGAAAACGACTAAGCAGCTTTTATACAGGTATTTAAGTCTGATGGATTATTAACGTATAAATTCAACACTTCCTTGCTGGCACTTACCATATTGGGCAATAATTCTGCGATTCCTGCTTTTGGAAGAAATCCAACGGCCCAGATCCTGCAAACATTGGATGAATCTTACCTGATCGATTGCGGGGAAGGCACCCAGTTGCAAATGAGCAAATACAAGATCAAGCGCAGCAAGATCAGTCACATTTTTATTTCACACCTGCATGGTGATCATTATTTCGGATTGATAGGCCTCCTCAACAGCATGAGCCTTTTGAGCCGTACACAGGATCTTCATATATATGCACCGGCTTTACTCGAAGAGATCATCCGCATACAATTGCAGGCAGCGCAAACGACCTTATCGTTTAACCTGTATTTTCACCCGCTTCACCAGGAAGGAATTATAGCCGATACCAAAAAGATCACTATCACCGCATTCCGGGTTAAACATCGTATCGAGTGCTGGGGATTTCTGTTCAGGGAGAAGAAAAAACCAAGAAGCATCAACCCCGACAAAGTAAAGTCTTATGAAATACCAGCCGCCTTTTATGAGCAGCTGCAACGCGGCGAAGATTATATTACAAAAAAAGGAACCATCATCCCCAACAACGAAGTAACATTGGCTGCCCCTAAGCCTAAAAGTTATGCGTATTGTGCAGATACCATTTACGATGAAAGCCTGGTGGATATCGTAAAATCGGTTGACCTGCTTTATCATGAAACTACTTACCTGAAAGAATACCATGAACGGGCGGCAGATCGATACCATTGCACCACGGTACAGGCTGCGGATATTGCTTTAAAAGCAGAAGTCAAAAAACTCATTATCGGGCATTTCTCTTCAAAATATGAAACACTTGAATTGTTCCTGGAAGAAGCCAAAACGGTGTTTGACAATACAGAGCTGGCATTGGAAGGAGCTTGTTATAAAATTTAAGAAAAAAATTATTAGGAAGACTTTATGTTCTTCGTGGTTAAGATTTTGAACCACAAAGGCACTAGGGAAAACACAAAGGTCACAAAGAGAAAAGATTAAAAAAAATTAGGGAGTTGCCCGCATCACCTGGTTGAATCCATCGCTCATGATCCAGGTATAATATTCTGCAAACCATTTTCGCCATGCTTTTTCATTGTGTGATCCTTCCGGATCGATCAATGTATAGATAACAGCATGTGAATTTTTTGCCAGCTCCTCGGCCATTTGTTTGGTATCATTCAAAAATCTTTCCCAGCCCGATTCCCTTCCTTCCTTTTCGCCCATGTAAAAAAATACCTTTCCCGAAACTTTATCGCCAATTGAATCGGTAAGCGAACGAAGTTGTGGAGCAATCCAGAATGAAGGAGAAAATACTCCTGCGTTTCCAAAAACTTCGGGGCGTTTTAAGATCGCATAATACGAGATCAATCCACCCAATGAACTACCGGCAATGTATGTGTGCTCTTTACCCTTAAGGGTGCGATAGTGTTTGTCGATATAAGGTTTCAACGTATTCGCGAGGAAATCAATATACAAATCACCTTCTCCTGCCCCATACTCAGTATCGTCAAAAGGCTTGTATTCATTGATCCTTTTCGGACCAGCATCAATACCAACCACGATGCATGGCGGCTTCCCATTCCTTACCAGCGAGTCGATGCATTCATCCACGCCCCATTCGCCATAGCCTGAGAGTTGTTCATCAAAAAGATTCTGCCCATCCTGCATGTACATCACCGGGTAGCGCTTTTTATTCTTTGCCTTTTCATAGCCTTCGGGAAGGTATATCCAGATGCGTTTATTCCGATACAATTGCGGGGAGAAAAAAGTACTGTCGAGCAACGATACTTGTGCAGAGGCTGTGTGTACTTTGGGCATTGCAAGAACCTGTTTCCAGCCTGCAACGGAATAGCGATAAACACTGTCGGATACCAGGTTGATCTCCCGGTTGCTGACATCCTTTCCGTAGGCGTCTACTTCTACGATATCCCAGCTTCCACCGGTTGTTTTAAATTGATAGTTGCCGGCAGATAAATTCTTAATGTCAAGAATGAAAAGATCTTCGTGTTTGCGTAACCGGTAGTTTGTATCAGCCGGATTCCAACCATTGAAATTTCCAGCCACAAAGAAGTTGTCTGCTTCCTTGTAACCGGCAGCACTCATTTCCAGGCGCAAGCTGTATTGAGCAAAGGACATGCTGCTGCAACAAATGCACATCAGCCAGGTGATCAAACGGATGCTATGAACATGCCAGGCTGTATGTGTGCTTGCTGATTTCAAGAATGCGATTTAAGGTATTTTTTTACTTCTTCGTGAAGTGATGCACTGATCGGTACCACGGGCAGGCGCATGCTGTTTTCTATGATGCCCATTTCAAATAAAAATGCTTTTACACCGGCAGGGTTATTTTCGGTAAACATAAGCCGGTAGGCTTCTATCAGCCTATCATTGATCTTCTTGGCTGCAGCAAATTGCTCTTTCCGGCATAGCCTGATCATATCGGAAAATACTTTTGGAAAAGCATTCGCTGCTACGCTGATCACGCCATCCATGCCACAGGCAATCTGTGGAAGGGCAAGTGCATCATCTCCACTAGTGACCAGGAATGATTCGGGCCTGTCCCGGAGAATTTCCATGCATTGGCCCATATCGCCGCTGGCTTCTTTAATACCGGCGATATTGCTCACTTCATGAGCAAGTTTCAACGTAGTGGATGCTTCCATATTCCTGCCGGTACGGCCTGGTACATTGTATAAGATCAAAGGTTTGGGTGAAGCAGCGGCAAGCTGTTTATAATGTTCAAACAATCCTTGTTGAGATGGTTTATTGTAAAAAGGACTTGCACTCAGCACCGCAACTGCTTTTTCCAGCGGGTAAGATTGCAGGTCTTCAACCAGTGAATGGGTATCATTGCCACCGATACCAACGACTACGGGTACCCGATCTTTCACCGTTTCATACGTGAATTGTATAATGTCTTTCTTTTCTTCTTTATCAAGCACGGGTGTTTCACCTGTTGTACCCAATGTAACTATGTAGTCAACTCCGTTGTCGATAATGTAATGGATGAGTTTGCCCAGCGCAGGAAAGTCTACCCGTTGATCTGTTGTAAATGGGGTGATGATCGCAACACCGGTACCTCCTAATGTATCCCTGATTGTCATTCAGATAATTTTGGTGAAGTTAATAAATCGCTGCGAAGAATGTTCATGGTGGGTATGGGCAAAAAAGTGTCCCCACCGGATCGCTCGGGAGGGGACTGGTTTTTTTATAAGATCTTGAAAAGGCTTGTTTAGCTGTTCAATATTTTTGAACGGCGCAGGTAATTTTTATTTTCACTAAAAATAAAAAGGCAGGTGCCGTTTTTAATTTTGTCGATGATGGGCCGGGTCAGTTTTTCAGGTACCGCAGGGCATCCCCAGCTCCTGCCGATATATCCCTGGCTGCGGATCAGGCTTTCGCTTACATAAGGTGCACCATGCATCACGATGGCCCGTTGATCGGCTTTGTCGTTGATTCCTTTTTCCAACCCTGTCAGGTGCATAGAATAACCATTCTTGCCCTGGTAGGTTTCAGAAGTTTCATAAAAACCGAGACTGCTCTGGAAACTTTCGGGTGCATTCGAAAATCTGTTTGCAAACTCTTTCCCGGAATTCTGGCCATGAGCTACATAAGTATTGAACAACAACCGCTGATGTTCGAGGTCGATAACATATAATCTTTTTTGTGCAGATGACTTGGAAAAGTCAACAATTGAGATCAGGTCATCATTAAATACCTTTCCCTGTTCCTTCAGTTTAACCAGTCCTTCAATTGCATATTGATATGCTTTTTGCGATAGCCCCAGCATGTTCAGCTTTAGGCTGTCATAAATCATCGCAGCAGAAGATGCAAAAGAAGTGTTGCTGTTTTCATTAACAACCGGTGTTTTAAGTAACAAATTCTTTTCTTCGGATGATTTTGATTTCGCAAAAGTTACCGGCAGGTGAATCATGAAGATCAGCAGCGACGAAAAGAAAAGGTATACTTTTCTAAATGACATACTTTTCATACGTGAATAGGTTTTAAATAGGCCAACGATGTAATTAGGTAGATATCAGGCGTATAGTGTAGCGGTTGTATGTTTTCTAATGGTGTTTGTGTATTGGATTTCATCACAAAGGTACCGAAACAAGATTCCTTATCTGTCACAGAAATGTTAAGGATTTTGAAATGTTTCATCCTTGTAGCTTTCTAGATCAACTGCAAGGAACCTTTCAGTAAATGAATCGCTTTTTGATGGAAAATATTGTGCTGAAAGACTATAAATAGTCCACGATCCAGGCAGGCCTGAAACATATTAAAATATATTATCCCGTATTCTTTACTTAAGTGATTCCACCAGGGATACATATTCCTGCATGGCCACCTCATTTGTTTTGCCTTTGAGCGAAGACCAGGCATCATGCTTGGCCTTATTTACAAAGTCGAACATATTTGTAGGAGGCTCTGTGTTTACATCTCCTTCTGTGGCCTGCTTATAGAGTGAGTATAATTGAAGCAATATTTCGTTAGATGGTTTGGCTGCCAATTGCTTACTGTCGACAACTGCTTTTTCAAAACTTTCTTTCAATTCCATGATCTTTGTTTTTGAGAGAATTCCCTCCTCATTAATGATTAAGTAGATATCTGCAAAGGTACGACCTAAGAAAGCAATCAAATCCTGAAAATGGTCAGGATAATGTCACAAGATATTCTTTTAGTGATCGAAACGAGGCAGGCATCTGAACAGCAACTTTGGGCAGGTTCATTATCCGGGCTACCGGTTCGGGCAGATCAATGGATTTCCCGATCAGGGGCTCTACCACATCGTAGAATTTTACGGGGTGGGCTGTTTCTAAAAATATGCCTTGTTGTAATTTTTCCTGTTGCAGGTATTTTTGAAGGGCCAGGTACCCAACTGCACCATGCGGATCCAGCAGGTATCCATGATCGTTATATACATCCCTGATCGCATTTTTGGTATCATCATCAGTGATCGTGTATGAAGACAAAGCTTCTCTTAAATCATCAAACCGATTATCAAACATTTCAAGGATACGCACAAAATTGCTGGGATCGCCCACATCCATGGCATTCGAGATCGTTGTTACCGATTGTTGTGGTTGATATTGCCCGCTCTTCATAAAAGAAGGAAGCACATCATTCGCATTACAGGCAGCGATAAAATGTTTGACCGGCAATCCCGATTTCATCGCTAATAAACCAGCACAGATATTACCTACATTTCCACTGGGCACACTGATCACCGGTGGAGAAGGATTACCCGTCCATTGCTTTGCCGCAAAAAAATAAAAGAACTGTTGTGGTAACCAACGAGCAACATTGATGGAATTAGCCGAGGTTAAAAACAATTGCTGTGCAAGTTCATTATCCATGAAAGCCTGTTTCACCATCTGCTGGCAATCATCAAAACTACCTGCGACTTCCACAGCATGAATATTTTTTCCCAGCGTGGTCAATTGCTTTTCCTGCACCATACTTACTTTACCCGATGGATATAAAATCACCACATCAACAGCATCCACTCCATAAAATCCATCGGCCACAGCACCACCCGTATCGCCGGAGGTTGCCACCAGTACCGTTACTTTTTTGGATTGATCCTTTACAAAATAACCCAGGCATCGGCTCATGAAACGTGCCCCTATATCTTTAAAGGCCAGGGTATTTCCATGAAACAATTCAAGGGAAGAGGCCCATTCGTTTACGCGTACCAGTGGTATGGGGAAATTCACCGTCTCGGCAACGATCCGCAGTAAAATTTCTTCAGGGATGGTATCTCCCACATAAGGCTGAATCACCCGGAAGGCGATCTCTTCATTGGATAACTGATCAAAGTTCTTTACAAAACCCGCATCCAATTTCGGAATATAACCCGGGAAGTACAATCCTTTATCGGGTGCCTGTCCCCTGATCGTGGCTTCTTTAAAATTGACCTCCGGCGATTGCCTGTTTATGCTGTA
>JAKQKY010000375.1 GCA_029560415.1 Bacteroidota bacterium
TACCAGCCATCACAGGAAATGGAGCACTTTGTAAAGTAAATGACTCAACCAAACTCACCAATACCTATTCAACGGGTGTTTGGAGCAGCAGTGATCCGTCTGTTGCCATGGTGAACACAGGCACCACTAAAATACGAACCACGTATGTAAAGGGCGTTTCAAGTGGTATGGCAACGATCTCGTATAGTGCGCTTCAATCAGGTTGCATGGTAAGTACAACGAAAGATGTGATGGTTCATAATATTGTGATGGAACCATCAACCGGTCCGGCTGCAGTATGTAAAGGGCGCAGCATCACTTTGCAAAACGGCACCACCATTCCGGGTAATTTCAGCAGCCAGTGGCTCAGTACCAATACCAGGGCAACGGTTGATAACAGTGGATCAGTAACAGGAGTGAGTGCAGGTGCAGCTAATATCAGGTACCAATTGAATTACAACAATGCTGCCTTTGGTTCCTGCTCTTCAGCCATCGATCGGGGTATCAGCGTATATGCGGTACCGTCAACTCCATCTATTTCAACCATCGTGAAACCGACATATGCCGCAGGAACTACCAATATCTGTCTCTTCAAAACCTTCATATTAAGGGGGAGTATAGTAGGAGGAACCTGGTCATCTGCCGGGTCAGTTACAGTAAATGGCAATGGGGTGGTTACGCCAAGTTCACTCGGTGAAGGAACGGTAACTTATACGGTATACAATAGTTCGGGATGCAGCAGTTCCAGGACGGTGAGTTATTTCGTGGTTTCATGCGAGATGTTGGGCAAATCGGGCAATGGGGTTGAAAACCAAAACAAAGGCGACGCTGTACTCATGGGTAACGCTAACAGGATATTGTTGTTTCCAAACCCTGCACACGATCGTGTATTCTTTAACGTAGATGTGGCAGCCGGCGAAGGAACGGTTATGCTGTCTGATATGCAGGGTAAGGTGCTCGTAAAAACCTACTTAAAAACCGGCCTTAACACAATGGAAACAGGGAAGTATGCAAGCGGTATGTACATTGTAACGTTTAAAACAAAAAATGGTACGCAGACAGAAAAACTGATCATTGATTAGACTTTATGTATAAATAAAGAGCCGGTTCTTGTGAGCCGGCTCTTTATTTTTAATTTCATGGAAAGCTGTACATAAGTTCATGCTTTGCAATTATGTGATATTTTCTCATGTTTAATAAAAAAATATTTTGTAAAATTCAATTCGTTTTAATTCATATATTTAAAAATATTTGATCAAACAATATACCTGTTCATCTTAAGTAAATCAGCATGCTGCATCATCAAAAAAAAATAACATTGGTTTCTTTAGTAACGCTTGCTGTAATAGCCACAGCATCGTCCATTACGCCGGTTGGCAAGTTTAAAAATTTAAAAATTCTTCCACAGGATATACCGGAAAGGAAACTGGATAGCATCATGGATGTGTATTCAAAAGCGCTTAAAGTGAACTGCGATTTTTGTCATGTACCGCCAAAGAAGGATATGTTTAACATCGCCAATGCAAATCAGGAGATGGATTTTTCACTGGACAATGATATGAAAGAGAAGGCCAGGAATATGATGCGGCTGACGATCGACATCAATAAAAAATATTTCTATACTGATTCGATGGTGAGGCCTGAATATTTAAAGGTTGTGAGTTGCAATACCTGTCACAGGGGGAATACCATTCCGCCTAAAGATTGATTTGTGTAGTATTAGCCTTCTTTAGAAGACTGTAAATTAAACCTGATCATTATTTGCATCCTTTATTTATTTCGGTATCAATAGAAAATTTGCCCGAGTAAGCTTTGGTTCTATACATGATATTCGACAACCCAATTCCTTTCTTGGACTGTTTCAGGTCAAAGCCTTTTCCATTGTCTGCAATGTAAAGGTCAATAAAGCTGTCGTTTTGTAAAAGTGATACATTGATTTTTGTTGCTCCTGCATATTTGGTGATATTACTGATCTGTTCCTGGATGATCCTGTAAATATTGGTCTTCAAGCCCTGCGGAATGGTATTTTCTTTGATATCTATTTTCAGTTCTATAGCGGCATTGAACAATGTGTAGTTTTTTAAAAGATCTTCTATGAGTTCTTTTAAATTATTATTGCTTAAAAGTGGTGTAACAAGGGTAGCGGATAGTTTCCTGATTTCATCAAGGGCATCTCCCAGGATGTCCAGGGCTGTTTGGAGCAGGTAAGGACTTTGATCCGGGGATGTTTGAATGCGTTGCAGGTAAAGCCTTGAGGCAACCAGTAACTGGTTAACATTGTCATGCAACTCCATGCCGATCTGGGAACGGCTGTTTTCTTCTGCTTCAATAATATCTTTCTGCCGGTTATGCTCTGCCTGGATTAACTCTTCCTCAAATTTGAGTTTAAGCGTAATGTCATTAATGGTGATCAGGTACACTTGCCTGCCTTTGTAGTGCATGGTAGTAATACTGGGTTCAATAAACAAAATTTCACCATTCTTTTTCCTATGGCACCTGATAGAATTATCACCGGCATAACGCTCCCCGAACAATTGCATCCTCATTTTTTCATGTTCTTCTGTTACGCGTATATCAAACAGGGTTAGTTGCATGAATTCTTCCCGGGAATAACCATAAAGGCTGATTGCAGTATCATTCACCTCCAGGAACTGGTGGGTTGTTTTATCTACAATGCCTACGGCAAAAGGGCTGGTATTAAAAAGAGTCTTATACAGTTTTTTAGATTCCCTGAGCGATTCTTCTATTTTCTTTATTTCGGTAATATCCTGTACCGTTCCAAGTGCGCTGGTAAGATTGGATGTTTTATCAAATTCAAAATGTGCTCTTTCACTGACCCATTTTTCGGCATGTTTAGTTACGATCCGGTGTTCAATATGATACAGGCCCGTAGTCAATGCCTCCTGCCAGTTGTTGTGTACGAATTTCCTGTCATCGGGGTGAACCATTTCAAGGAATTTTTCATATGTCATTTCAGTTCCGGGTTCTACTTCGAAAATATGATAGGTTTCCAATGACCATTCTAACCGGTTGTTGTCTGGAACCGTGAGCACCCAACTACCGGTCTTGGATACCTGCTGGGCAAGGTTTAATTGTTTTTCCCGCTTAATAATTACTTGTTGTGAAGCCAGCAGTCTTTCTTCATTTTCTTTTTGAGTGGTAATGAGATTTCGTAATGAGAGATATTGAAATATTTTGCCCTGTTTATCAAGTATCGGGGTAATCACGGTGTCAACCCAATAGTAACTGCCATCCTTTGCTTTGTTTTTAATTTCTCCTCTCCAGGATTGTCCCGAACCGATCTTCTCCCACATCTGCCTGAAATAGGATTTATCATGATAACCGCTATTGATGATCCGGTGATTTTGCCCGATGAGTTCATCTTCACTGTACTTCGACACTTCAATGAAATGCTGATTCACATAAATGATATTGCCTTTTAGATCCGTGATAGACACAATAGTAGCTTCGTTAACCGCCACCTGGTATGCACGTAGCGTTTGCAAAATATCATCATGTAATTTTCTTGCCGATGGACGCTGCATATTTTCACAATTGGATCAACTCTTAAATGATATTAGATTTTTAGCTAAAGTATAAAATCTGCCTGTTCCGGCAAATGACAGAAATCATAACTGACACAAAATACATATTTGAGCCATATTTCAAAATCACAAGCGAAAATTGAACAGAAAATTCTTTTTGTACAATAGATTAACTATTGGTAGTTTTCTTTATTAGCCGGTTTTGGGAACCTTGAGATTGGGAGCCTTTGAAATCAGCTGATAAATGAGCATCTTTATGCAATTGGTGACTTTTTTGGGGAGCTGAAACCATTGGCAGGACAGTCACCTTGCATGTAATCTTGTACGTTAGTAGAATAACAGGTTATTTAATGAAGCGAGTTATATTCTCATACTGAAACATTCACATCAGGGTATGCCTGGATAAACTGGCTGTATAACTTGATATTCTTTATCGTTTTCCTACTATATTCAGAATGGCATTGCTGCCAACATTCACGGTTGCATTGGGTTCTGCTGAAATGCTTTTACAATGGGCGACCCGTCCGTTTTGAATAGCAGGTGAAAATGGCGTGCCGCCGGGAATGCGAACATGATCAATCTCGGTAGGAACGTGAACGGTGCTCCAGTTGCCTGCGTTGAACCAATCTGTGCTGATGGCGCCCGTCCATACCATGGGCACCAATGAATCCACTCCATTGGAAGGATTAAAATTGGCTCCCAGGTTATAACCGTAGCTTTCAACATTTCCCATGCCATATGTAATACCGGTAAAAGTAGAATCACTTTGAATGGTAAATTGCGTAAGGGCTGCAGTCCAGCTTTTGATGACCACTGTATAGCCGGGCAAAGACGGGTGTACATAACTATGATTAAATGTGGAACTGCCATCGATGAGGAGCGAATTAATTCCGGCAGTTGGAATGATCAGGGTTACATAATTAATTGTAATTGATTCTTTCACCGTTCGCACACAATTCACATTTTTAATTCCTGCATCAATTGGACTAATGTAATACATGTCGGGATCACCCAGGCCTGTTGTGCAGGATCCGCCGGTCATGAACTGGGCTACCATGATGGGTTTGTCGGCTTCAATATGGTCGGGCTGGTTGCTTTCATATATATAATAACTGCTGTTGATCAAGCCGGTTAATATCACTCCATTCTTTCTAACGATCGTTGTTGAATCGTTAACAATGATTTTGTAAATGCTCGTACTCATATAGGAAGCTGAAGTAGAAGAGGGTAGTGGTGCAGTAAGGTATTTTCTGCCCCACATGTGAAGCGGGAATACCTGCACCATATCATTATCTCCACCACCTGCACCACAACTGGCACTGTTTCTAGTACGGCTGCTGCCCGAAAATACTGCAATGGGTTTGTCAATGGATAAAGAGCGAATACTGGTTCCAGTTAGTTCGAAACCCAGGACACCGGTTCCCCCGTTTCCATTTGAATCAGCTGCCTGGTTGGCACCTAGTACCTGGTATACCTGTCCTTTCTGAAGGGTTATCATTTTTGATATACCGGGTTGTAATCCTGTATAGTTTTGATAAAGGGTGAGTACAGATGGTTTAATTTCGATGAGTGTGCTGTCTTTGCTAGCTACCACATATGCCCAGGAATAACAATTTGAAGTATATTCCTGTTTGCTATTCATGCTTTGATAACTGTAGCCCCATGAACTGACCGGCAACAAAAGTGAGGCACCGGAAGAAGCTTGTCCGTAAATATGCGAATACACGGCAATGGGTACATTGCTTTCAATATGAATTCCTTTTTTTCTGAATAGGCCGACACCTCCGTTTCCTCCAAATACTATCGGGATACCATATAATCTCGCATCCGACACACCGCTTTTGGGAATCGGATCTGAAACAATGACCGAATTGGCAGGTATGTTGTATGTCCTCGACCAGGGTGTATTGCTGCTATCGATGGTTATCGTAACTGTTGCAGGATCCTGTAATGTACTGAGGTAGAATACAAGTTCCTGTCCATTCGTGTTCGACGGTTCCATAAACTGGTGATGTCCGTATCCTGCCCAAAACTCTGTTCCCCTATAGGTTTGTTCCTGTGCGCCTGAAGTAAAAGATAAAGTGGAGATGAAAAATATTAAAAAGAAAAGGGTACGTAACATGAGTGATTTACTTTTGTATGTATAAATATATAGAATACTGCATACAATTGTGAGAGAATTGAATGGTTGCTGCGATATTATTTAACGATAGATGGAATTTGGCATGAATCTGATTCATTATTTCAATGCAGACAAAGTTGCTATTCCTTAATTTTGACCAAAAAATACTGATGATAATAAGACTTCTCATAACCTTCATGATTATTATTTGTTGTATGGAATTGCCTGCACAAAATACCCGCATCAATACACATGAGCAGATCGGCTGGTATAATATTTTCGGAACATTCAAAGTTGCGAATAAGGTCAGCCTGCATACCGAGTATCAATGGAGGCGAAATGATTTTATCAAAAGCTGGCAGCAAAGTTTGTTGAGGGTGGGCGTTAATTATCATATCAATCCCCGCGTGGTTGCCAGGCTGGGATATGCGTGGATTGAGACCTTCCCTTACGGCGATATTCCTATTAATGGTTTAGGCAGGGATTTTACCGAACATAGGATATTTGAAATGCTCCAATTGAATCACAAGGAAGGCGTCATCGGTATATCACATCGCTTTATGCTGGAACAAAGATTTGTTGGTAGATATAAATCTGCATTGAGTAAAAAAGAAGATGAATTTCCATTGCTCAACAGGATCCGCTATATGCCGAGGATACAGGTTCCGTTGAAAGGTAAAATGAATGAACCCAAATCGGCATACCTGGCATTATACGATGAAATTTTTATCG
This sequence comes from Bacteroidota bacterium, assembly GCA_029560415.1. Lineage (GTDB taxonomy): Bacteria > Bacteroidota > Bacteroidia > Chitinophagales > Chitinophagaceae > Ferruginibacter. Next base: position 6,379 of record JAKQKY010000375.1, read on the forward strand.
GCTTTGGTAAGAATGTAACGAACAATATTTTCGATCAGAACCGCATCGGCATTTTATTAGGCTTTCAATTCAATAAAATAATAAAGATAGAAGCCGGGTACCTCAATCAAACCATCCAGTTTGGCCGGCAGATCAATGGGCAGGCTGTGTTTCAAAATAATAATGGATTTATCATCAACACAAACCTGAATCTTGATCTTACAGGGAAATGATTCCGGGTTCTTAATGTTGAAAGCTAAAGGTTATTTTTCATGGGCTGAATCGGTTTGTCGGCAAAATATTCTGTGTTGAAATCGGCATCGGAAATTTTATAGGGTACGCATTTACGTTAGGAGTGATCTTTTTTTAGCTGGTTCCTGAAGTTGCAGACGGAACAAAGATTTCCCGGTTTGATTCATCCTCCATTTTATCGCAAAGCCACCTGCAAGCACCTGGGTTAAGCAAAATTTATCCGACAATTTATTCGCTATTCGGCATCTATTACATTAACTTTATACGTCATGTTTGAAAGAACGGTTGGGTAATCTAAATACACTGTAAACGAGATTTTTATGAGAAAACAATTCCTGGTACTCCTGTTGATCATGTCCTGTACGTTCGCAGCCAGCGCTCAATACATTACCATCCCCAATAGTAATTTCCGGAATTTTCTCATTCAAAAATATCCTGCCTGCTTCAATGCATCCGGAATGATGGACACTACCTGTAGCGCTATTTTGAATGAAACCACCCTGACAGTAACGACACCAGTAGCCGATTGGCAGGGCTTTCAGTATTTCAGGAACCTGCAACAGTTTACCATAAACAGTTATTGCCAGGCCTTGCCTGCTTTTCCTGTTGGCTTGTTATCTTTAAAGCTTATCATAGGATCTTCCGTAACATCCTTGCCAACGCTTCCGCCCGGCTTGCAGGTTTTGACTATTACTGGTTGTTTTAACATCATTACATTACCAGCTTTGCCTTCCACTCTTACCCGTTTAGATTGTACCAGCAATAGTAATTTGACCTCATTGCCGGCATTGCCAGCAGCACTAACCTACCTGAAATGTTATGGCAATAAACTTGCTTCATTACCAGCGCTTCCTCCGTTACTCGATACTTTGAATTGCCAGAATAATGATTCCATTGCCGTCTTGCCAGCGCTTCCGGCCGGGTTAAAAGCGTTGAACTGTGCAGAGAACAGGATTGCTTCGCTGGGCACTTTGCCAACTTCGTTACTAAATCTTACCTGCCATAATAACCTGCTCACGCAATTGCCTGCATTGCCGTCGGGTCTTAGGTGGTTGGAAGTTTCAAGCAATCAAATTACTTCACTGCCTACATTGCCCGATAGTCTCAGAACATTGTCGGTTAATGCAAACCAACTCACCAGCATCCCCACTTTACCATCAAGGTTAGATGGTATGGTGTTGAATGGCAATAATATAACAAGTTTGCCTCCACTTCCCGGCACGCTTACTTATTTGGACGCCAGGGTTTGTCAGCTTACCAGTTTGCCCGATTTGCCCGCCACTTTGCAAAGGTTATATGTAGATGATAACCAGCTTACCAGTTTGCCTGCCTTTCCGGCACCCCTGTATGAAATATGGTGCGACAATAATCAATTGACCAGCTTGCCCGCCTTACCAGCCGCTTTGAAATATCTAAAATGTTCAAACAATCAATTGACCAGTTTGCCTACGCTTCCATCTCTGCTAAACTATTTAATGTGTGAGCACAACCAATTGATGTCGTTGCCTGTCATTCCCAACACAGTGAGCCAGTTGTACATCCAGGATAATAATATTGCCTGTCTGCCTGCATTTACATTACACCCGGGTGGTATCGATATTCAAATGGATGAAAACATTCATTGCATCCCTAATTTTTTCAGGTATAGCATTGAATTATTTGATAATGTTGGTGCAAATGTAGGCAGCTTCAATTATGACAATGCCCCATACCCGATCTGCAATGCTGTAAACAATGATCAGCATTGTACTGGTTTTCCCGAGATGAAAGGTTTTGTTTTTAATGATAATAATAACAATGGCATTAAGGATGCTGATGAACCTTTCCGGACCAATGTTAGGGTATCTCTATCCAATGGAACTTTTACAACAACCAATGGCAATGGATTTTATGCACTGTTTGCCGATAGCATTGGCACGTATACCGTGGATTGTACTGCCCCGAATTTTTATTCAGTTTCTCCAGCTAGCTATACATATTCCTTTAGTGTATACGATACCGTTGTAAACAATAATTTCGCTTTACAGGTGGCCAGCCCTGCAGATAGTTTGTCCATCACCGTTACCCCGATTACTGAATTTACCAGGCTTGGTTCAGAAGTTATTTATGATATCCGTTACGTGAATGCCGGCACCAGTACGCTCAATCCAACGGTTAATTTCAACTATGATAATACAAGACTAACCTATGTATCCAGTACAAACGGATCGGTTGTTAATAATGGGAATAGCCTGCGGTTGACAGAATCCAA
>JAKQKY010000107.1 GCA_029560415.1 Bacteroidota bacterium
TCATATTTTTTAAATAGAACAGCCTTATCTTTGCGGTATTAATAATCAATCATTGCAACAATTCGGCGCTTTTTTAATCATGTTGGCCTTCCTGGCGCAAACCTTCAGTAAGTCTTTTATTGTAGCAGATTATTATATGAATACAGGTGCCTTTGCCAAAAACTGTGTGAACAAAGCCAAGCCTAAAATGCACTGTAATGGTAAATGCCAGATGATGAAGAAACTGAAGGAGCAGGAAAAGAAAGAAGAACAAGTTCCGGAAAGAAAAGCTGAACTGAAAATTGATGTACTCTCTTCCAAATCATTTTTTACGACCCTAAGCGTTCCCGTAACCATGGAGCGTATTGTATTTGGCGATAGGGCTGATCGCTCACCGGTAGCAATGCCCAGATCTATTTTTCACCCGCCAGGCGCCTAACGGTTGCTATTTCAAACTGTGTATGAATCCATGCACAGAATTCCATTTATTTAAAAATATCTCATATGGTTCGCCAACAAGATTGGTATGACCCATCTGTGATATCACGTGTACGCAAGCGGATCTCCGTGCTCATCTGGATGATCGTGCTTGTTATGCTGTACCTGAATCACGAATGGATCATTCAAACAATAATAAAAATTATCAACTAACAAATAATTTATAAAACGAATATGAAACAGTTCTTAATAACAGCCATTACTTCTATCGTCCTTTTTTCTTCCTGTAAAAAAGATGATACGCCCGAATACAACAGCAATATAAAAGCACCTTTATCGATTGAATTCGACAATGTTGCCGGTTCTTCCGACCTGGAACTTGATGGTGGTTATAAAACCGCCAATGGCGATTCTATTTATATCACTAAGCTGAAATATTATGTAAGCAATTTCAAACTTACGCGTACAGATGGCACAGTTTACACAGTACCACAGGAAGACAGTTATTTCCTGGTAGACGAAAGTGATGAAGCGACCCATGAAGCCGAACTTGAAATTCCTGAAGGAGAATATAAAACACTCAGCTTTACGCTGGGGGTAGACAGTCTCCGAAGCACCATGGACATTAGCCAACGTACAGGCGTACTCGATCCTGCCGGCGCCGGTGCTGATATGTACTGGACATGGAACAGCGGTTATATTTTCTTTAAGCTGGAAGGAACTTCACCACAATCGATGATGGGCGATGTAATGTATCATATTGGCGGATTCGGCGGGTATTCTTCATCAACCATCAACAACATCAAAACGATCACGCTTGACCTTAGCACCCGTGGCGTACCAAAAGTGAAATCGGGAAAACAAACCAATGTGCATTTATTTGTTGATGCGCTGAAAATGTTTACCGGCGCAACCAATGTAAGTATCGCAGCAAACCCTATGGTGATGTTCGATCCGTTTAGTATAAGCATTGCGAATAATTACGTGTCTATGTTCAAGCATGATCATACAGAAAATTAATCCCAATGAACCGCAAACATATTTTTGTCATTCTTTTTCTTCTTGCAGGTGCTATTGCCTGCAAGAAGGAAATGATTGAATCCTTTGAAGGATTTAAAAACCCGGCAGGCTTTCCCGAACCTGTGTATCATTTTGCAACCAACCCGGTTACCAAAGATGGTTTTGAGCTGGGAAGAAAATTGTTTTACGACACCAGGCTATCGGTAAACAATACCATCAGTTGTGGTAACTGCCACATTCAAACGTCCGGGTTCACACATCATGGTCATAATGTGAGCCATGGAATATTCGATCGCCTGGGAACCCGCAACAGCCCGGCCATCATGAACCTTGCATGGAGTACTCATTTTATGTGGGACGGCGGTATCTTCGATCTCGACCTTCAGCCCATCGCTCCAATTACCAATCATGTGGAAATGGGCGAAACGGTAGTGAATGTTGTCAACAAATTAAAAGAAGATGCAGAATACCCTTCATTATTTGAAAAGGCTTTTGGCAGTCGCGAGATCAGCAACACTAATTTTTTAAAAGCCATGTCACAATTCATGGTCATGTGCGTTAGCAATAATGCCAAATATGATAGTGTAACAAGAAACCAGGCTGTATTCACCGAAGATGAACAGAACGGCTATACGCTGTTTAAACAAAAATGCAATAGCTGCCATACCGAGCCATTGTTTACCGACCAGTCTTTCAGGAACAATGGACTTCCCGTTACCACTCGCAACGACATGGGCCGGTTTGCAGTTACATTGCAGGAACAGGACAAGCTCAAATTCAAAGTGCCCAGTCTTCGCAACTTAAGCTTTACGCCACCCTATATGCACGACGGAAGATTTTTAACCATTGATGCCGTATTGGAACATTATAACGCAGCTGTACAAATAACGCCAACCCTGGATCCCCAATTGCAACAACCAGGGCATACTGGTATCGCGATGTCAGCAGAAGAAAAAAGACTCATCAACACATTTTTGAAAACACTTGATGACAGGGTGTTTATTACCGATCGCCGGTTTTCAGAACAATAAATATATGCTATGAAAAAAATAATATTGTTACTTGTTTTTAGCTCTTTCAGCACCGCAATGATGGCTTGTGATATTTGCGGATGTGGTATTGGAAACAATTACATTGGCATTTTACCCGACTTTACGAAGCATATTCTCGGTTTACGGTATCGCTATAATTCCCTGCAAACGCATCTGGGCGAAGGAGGTGTGCCAACTTACCTCACCACTTCGGAAAGATATAAAACCATTGAGTTATGGAGTGGTTGGAACATCGGTGAAAAATTCAGAATTATGGCGTCTGTTCCTTACAGTTATAACGAACGCAGCAGCCAGGGCATCAACCGGTTCAAGCAAGGAATCGGGGATGTAAACCTTTCCGGGTATTATGAATTGATCAATACCCGTAAGCCCGTTAACAGTAAACTGCTGGTACAAAGTTTATGGGCAGGCGGAAGTATCAAATTACCAACGGGAAGCTACAATCCGGCCGATAAAAGCGGTTCAACCCAAAGCAATAATCTTTTTCAACTAGGAACTGCGAGTATCGATTATACCTTATCGGCAATGTATGATCTGAGGTTGCAGGATGTTGGAATGAATATCACCGCAAATTATAAGATCAATACTGCTAATAAGTACCATTATACCTATGGCAACAAATTCGGTGTTAATGCACAATCATATTACAAGTTCAGGATCAGGAAACACATTATGGTTGCTCCCAATGCAGGCGTTCAATTTGAACAATCTGCAAAAGATATTGATGATAAGATCAGTGTCGATGTGTCGGGCGGAAACCTGTTGCTGGGTACGCTTGGTGTTGAAACAGCTTATAGGAAAATAGCGATCGGGGCCAATTGGCAAACGCCTCTATCGCAAAACCTGGCTATGGGATTTGTAAAAGCCAGGGATAGATTTATGCTGCATATTTCATTTATTTTGTAAATTGAACCATGAAAATATTATCCATACTTATAGTGGCAGTTGCCTTGATCTCCTGTAATAATGCTGCCCCCAAAGAAACGGTTGAGCAGCCAAAAGTAATGACGGTTGATACTTCAAAACAATTGACCAAGGAAGTAGAGTTGGTTGTAGATAACAAATATGACCCGGTATGTAAAATGCCGGTCACGGCTGGCATCACAGATACAACTACCATCAACGGTCAAACGATCGGTTTTTGTTCACCAGAATGTAAAGATGAATTTTTGGCAAATCCCAAAGATTACCAACTGGTATTAAAGAAGTAGTGCAGGTGCTGTTTAAGCAAGTTTTCCTGTAATTTTGAATAGCCCCAAACGGGTTTAACGGGTATGCCTACACTTACGATCAGTACGATACAAACAAATCTTCACTGGGAAAATAAAAGAGCTAACCTCCAGGTTTTGTCTGAAAAGATTAACAGTCTTCGTCATAAAACAGAACTGGTGATCCTTCCCGAAATGTTCAGCACGGGTTTTAGCATGAACCCTGAATTACTTGCCGAAAGAATGGATGGAGAAACCGTTGGATGGATGAAAGAGCTTAGCCGCGAAAACAGGATCATCCTTACCGGCAGTATCATCATCGAAGAAGCTGGTAAATATTACAACAGGCTGATCTGGATGATGCCCAATGGCGACCTTGGCTATTACGACAAACGACACCTCTTTGGCTATTCAGGCGAAGATCAGAAGTATTCTCCTGGAAATAAGCGTTTAATCGCTTCCGTTAAAGGCTGGAAAATTAACCTGCAGGTTTGCTACGATCTTCGTTTTCCCGTTTGGGCCCGGCAACAATTAACTGCGCCCGACAGAACACCTGAATATGATGTACTGATCTATGTAGCCAACTGGCCCGAGCGACGCAGTCATGCCTGGAAAACCCTGCTTTGTGCCAGGGCCATCGAAAACCAGTCTTATGTGATTGGGGTAAACCGTGTTGGAAATGACGGCAATGATATTTACCACAGTGGCAATAGCCTTGTTATCGATCCGATGGGAGAAGTATTATACCACCTGGCAGATGAAGAAGATATTTTTACCATCACCCTCGAAAAAGAAAAACTCCGGGAGATCCGTGACAAACTTCCCTTTCTAAAAGACGCAGACGAATTCGGATTAAATAATTATTAATTAATAACGCGTTGTGATATTGATTAATCTAAAAAAGAGAATAACTATTTGAAATTCTTTTAGATATTTATCTCTTACTTTTTTGCTTCTCCAAAAAAGTAACAAAAAAAGAGCCCCGAAAAAAATTACATCCTTTTTTCGGGAGGGAGCCCTGATTAAGCTTTTGCACTACTGTAGACTCAAATTCAGTTCCTTGATCACGAAGAGTATGAAATTTTAAAACACTTTTAATAGCACAACACGTTAATTAATAATTATTAATTAATAATTTGTTTTCTTTCTCCATGATCATCTCCTTCACAACCTGCATTTTTTTATCATAACCCTTTTTTAAAGCATCATAGCTGGTGCCGATATATACATCCGGAATAATACCAGTGCCGGTTTTGGGAGGGTGATTGAATTGTACAAGCCTGAATAATGGGAGTCTTATCCTTACTTTGGTATTTGGTAAAATGATCTCCGGGATCATGATGCCATCGTTTCCATGCCAGCCACCGCCTGTTTCTTCTCCCAGCAACAACACGCCTTCCTGGCCTTTTACGGCATTGGCAAAAAGGGCAGCCGCAGAAAAGGTGGGCCCATTGGTTAGCACATATACATCGCCGTTATAATGATTTTTCTTTTTTGGATTGAACCATTTTCTTTCGAGGTGCCCAATATGATACTGTCCATCAGTTTTTTTCCTGGCGATGAATTTAAGTTCAATATTGTTCAGCCATTTTCCTTTGATGTATTTTGTATATGGCCCAAGTTTTCCCGAAACGGCATACAAAGAATCAGCTACCCTGAACCGTTTGCGGCTGATGTATTTTGTGAGCAGCGTCGACAGCATCACGTGCCCGCCACCGTTACTACGGATATCCAGCACCAGGTGATTGATGTTTTTTTCTTTAAGCTCCCTGAACGATCGCCTGAAGAAAGTTCTTAACCTGCCTTTGCTGAATGTATTTACCGTCATCACAGCATATTTCCCGCTGCTATCAATTTTTAAGGTTCTGTATTGGTTCAACCTGTTTTCCTTTGGAAGCTTTTGTTTGGCAGGTTTAACCTTCACAGTTCTTTTCAAACTGTCTTTACGCGTAGTATCCTTTGGTGGCGCATAGGCCGGTATGGTAGCGGTTTGGGTATTTCCCAGGCTGTCGAGATATGTGACCTTATATTCTTTACTTAGCCCGAAAATATTCCGGTGGAAATAAGGAAAATTTCCGCTGATGCGGATGTAGTTAATGTTGTTGGCATACCCGTCTTCGGGCAGGTGATCGAAGAAAGTATTGATAAGCGTTTGTGCAGGCAACCCATTGACCGATGTTACCAAAGTACCTCTTTTGAAAATGGAATCATTTCGGTTAAGGTTGGCTGTTACTGCCATGGTATCGTTCCAGATTTTCATGAATAAAGGGAAAGAACCAAACTTTTTTCCTTCCACCCATTTTGCATATCCTTTACTGAGACTAACGCTTGTATGGCCGCAGTGGATCTTATCAGTGAGTGGCGCCAGTATATGCCAGGCAAACTGTTGTTCCGTCATACTATCCGGAATGGCCTGGTAGTATTTTGCAAAGTATGCATCCATACTGTCTTTGCTGGTATACCAATATAAGGATGGATGTTTTTTTTCCAGGATCGATTGAAGTAAACGGTAGTCATTCTTAAGTACTTCCTGCGGATATTTTTTTTGGGGCGAATAATTTTTAAGGGAGGCCGAACAGGAAAACAGTACACAACAAATAACAGAAATAATAACGGCACTACATGTATTCATATCCGGGATAGGCGATGGATGTTCAAATTAGCTATAAAAAAGTTAATAAAATCATATTAACGGATAGGTCCAAAATTTATTTTCGAACGTTTATGCATTTCGGAAAATATTGACATCTGTTCTATACACTATAAAATTATAACAGATGAGACATTGCTTTACCATTCTATTTTTGCTCCTTTGCAGCAGCCTTTTTGCCCAGCAGAAAGACACCGTTAATGCCAATTCAACCTTAACCCATGCCACTGTTTACTATGGCTATGGCACCGAATTGCAACATGAGCTAAAAGCTTCTTTGGGCTCAGGTATCCAGCACCTGGTGATCAACAACATTGCCCTTCAGCCCGATGCGAATACGATCCAGATCTATTGCCCCGAAAACGTGGCCATCCTCTCGTATTACCACCGCATATACACAAAACCGGTGATAGAAATACCAAGGGTAATACCGGTTAAATCGAACGACAGTATTGTTGCATTGAGAAAACAACAGGCTGCACTAAACAACCGGTACCAGATCAATGAAGATATTATCCGGCGCATCAGCACCCTCATTGAGAATAATTTTGTTACGCCTGACAAAAAGTATATCAACAGCGATGAGCTGATCAAACTCACCAATTATTATACAGGAAGGGTGAAGGACCTCAAAATGGAATTATATGATTGGCAGGTTAAAGTTGCCGAGATCAATGAAAAGATCAACGAGATCACCAGGCGCCTGAGCGAGTTGCCAAATCCAAATCAAAACATAGAAGCACCAAAACCAATGGGGCAGTTGATCCTGGAAGTAATGGCAAAAAATGCGGGTACGGTTGATTTTGGTGTTTCTTATTTTACAAATAACGCCGGATGGATTCCTAGTTACGATATCCGCATGAAAACGATCGATAATTCTTTGAAAATTGCTTACAAAGCTTCGGTATCGCAAAACACGGGCCTCGACTGGAAAAGTGTAAAACTAAGCCTGAGCACGAGCAATCCAAACCAGGGAGGAACCTTGCCGGTACTTTCGCCGCTATTCCTGCAATTGTATGTTCCCGAATTATACCGCTCGATGATCCAGGCGAAACCAAATGCAATGAACAACAATGCACCACAACTTAACGAAGTAGTGATAACTGCTGATTATAAAAAGGTCAATAAAGACCTTGGATATTCAGTTAATACGGTGAATGCTTCCGACCTCGGTAACTATACCAACCTGAAGGAAAGCCAGCTGAATACAAATTTCGAAATTGATTTGCCGTATGATATCCCATCTAACGGTAAGGCATATAACGTCGCCATCAAAGAAGAGATCGTACCGGCAACCTACCAGCATTTTGCCATTCCGAAACTTGACAATGATGTATTCCTGGTGGCGGCATTAAACAATTGGGATAGCCTTAGCCTCATGCCGGGTGATGCCAATATCATTATGGACAATGTATACCTGGGTAAATCTTTCATCGATCCAAATATCACAGCCGATACATTGAAAATATCGTTGGGCCGGGATAAGCGGGTAGCTGTTAAAAGAGTTTTGGTGAAATCATTCAGTAAAACAACTTATAAAGGAGATAAGAAGACCGAAACCTTTACCTATGAGATCACGGTGAAGAACAATAAAAAGCAACCACTGGATCTGATGCTGAAAGACCAGTACCCGATCAGCAGGGTAAAAGAAGTAGAAGTAACTGTTGGCGACATTGATGGGGCTGATGAGAACAAAGAACTCGGCATCTTAAACTGGAACATTAAATTAGATCCCGGCGAAAGCAGGAAGATACGGTTCAGTTATACCATTCGTTACCCGAAAGATAAGAAGTTGCAGGAAGTAAGATGATGAAGTTAAAAAGTGCCGGTTTGGTCACCGGCATTTTTTATATAAATTTTTTTTCATCCTGTACAAGCGCCGTCATGGTATGCAATACATTCTGCATGATGGACTGTAATTGTTCATCCTTTTTTTGCAGACTGCTGATCACCGCCTGGAATAATTCTCTTTCATACGTTACCGGTTGTTGCGTATACACATTGTTACCTGTATGATAGGTTTCCTGCGGATCGTTGAAAAGATGTTCTACCGGCACATCCAGGGCAGAGGAAATATCCTCAAGTTGCGTAAGTGTTATATTGGTGAGATCATTTTCAATGTTACTGATGGCTGTTTCTGATAAGCCCATGGAAGCGGCAAGTTCTTTCTGTTTTACGCTTTTGATATTCCGCCATTTGCGGATATTGCTGCCGATCTTTAATTTATATTCTTTAGCCATGGAATATTTTTTTGTCATACTGCAGGATTAAAACATAAACATAATCTGCCATACGAGCATCTGCAAATATTTACATACAGCTATTCTGCGGAAAAATAACAGGAAATACTGTTGCCAATCACATCTTATGAATATGCAGGAATGCTATTTTGCAGGTTGAAAGGATGTAGTATGATAAAGAGGTGTCTGGTTTTTTGTTGGTTTATTATTGCATCGTGCCGGATTCCTGGTGTGGCCCAAAGCGACCGGCAGCAAAGTATCTTAACGGACGTTGGTATCTTAACGGTTTCTCAAAACATTGATGAGTTGGATATGATCAATCTTCCAGCCTGCTCCTGGAATTATATGGTTAGTGGAACTTCATATACAACCAGGAGGCTGATTTCTTCAAAAACATTAAAACTCACTATTGAAATTGCCAGCAGGAAATCGGGTTCCTGCAGAAAGGGGATCGGGTTTAGCTGCAGCATCTTCCCTAGTGTAGCAAATGATAGCTGCTATCCATTACGCGTAAACGATAAGTACCGGTTCTGCCGGATTTTGCTGAGCATGGATGGACCTGCTTCAGTATGTATCGTTTTTTTAGATGAGGTCGATTGGCAAAGTCTCGCCAATGGTCCATGATCATCATTTCGCCAGGTGATTCCAGCCCTGGGCGATCAATGCATGTTTGTTTCCCGCCCGCGTGATCAGGTGTTCGCCTTCAGATGCGTCTGTTATATATCCGATCACACTGATAGAAGGATTAAGTTTTATTTTTTCGTAATCGGCCTGGGCAATGGTAAACAGTAGTTCATAGTCTTCGCCGCCGCTAAGTGCACAGGCGGTTGGATCGAGCTGGAGTTTATACGCAAATTCTTTGGCTTCTTCGTTAAACGGAAGTTTGTCTTCATACAACACACAACCCACGTTGCTTTGTTTGCAGATGTGCAGGAGGTCGCTGCTGAGGCCATCGCTGATGTCGATCATGCTGGTTGGCATGATGCCGGCTTCTGCAAAATATTCCACGATGTCTTTCCGGGCTTCTGGTTTCAATAATCGTCCTACGATATACGCTTGTCCTTCCAGGTCGGGTTGGGCTCCGGTTTGTTCAAATATTTTCTTTTCTCTTTCCAATAAGGTAAGTCCAAGGAACGAACCGCCCAGTTCTCCACTCACACATACCAGGTCTTTGTCTTTTGCGGTACTTCTTTTTACATATGCATCGGGCGCCACTTCCCCAATGGCCGTGATGCTGATCACAAATCCCCTTTGTGAAGTACTGGTATCTCCGCCAACAAGGTCTACGCCGTACGTTTCACAGGCGGCATACACGCCGGCATAAAATTCATCAAGCGCTTCGAGGCTGAAGCGGTTGCTGAATGCCAGGCTGATAACGATCTGGGTAGGTGTTGCGTTCATCGCATAGATATCACTCACGTTAACGACTACCGCCTTATAGCCCAGGTGTTTCAGTGGTGTATATGACAGGTCGAAATGAATTCCTTCCAATAAAAGATCAGTAGAAATAACCGTTTGCCTGCCGAAATGATCGATAACTGCTCCATCATCACCGGTAGAGAGTATGGTGGATGCATTTTTTGTTTCATTGTTTGCGGTGAGATGGTCTATCAGTCCAAACTCACCCAGCGAAGATATTTCTGTTCTTTCTTCCATGTTTTTCAGTTTATTTTATACCAAGTGAGCAGATCACAAGGCCTCTTTTGATTTTTTTAAAATCTTGTTGTATTAATAGGGTTATGAATTCGTTTTCAAGGAACTGCTGTTGAAGCTACAGTAGTGCAAAAGCTTAATCAGGGCTCCCTCCCGAAAAA
>JAKQKY010000379.1 GCA_029560415.1 Bacteroidota bacterium
CAACCGGCTTAAGTGCCAGCAATATTTTAAACCCGGTAGCATCTCCGGCAGTAACAACGATCTATACGTTAACGATTACCAACGCAAACGGTTGTTCGGCTTCCGACTTCACAAAAGTAGAAGTAGATGAAACAGGTTGCCCCATTTCGGTAGTGAATGCCATAACACCCAATGGCGATGGCATCAATGATAAGCTGATCATTTCAACCGGAAACTGTAGTGGCTATACCGGCGTAACCGTGTTCAACCGGTACGGCAGTATTGTATTTAAATCGAAACAATACCAGAACGACTGGCAGGGAACGTATAACGGAAAACCACTTCCCGACGGAACCTATTATGCAGTCATTACTTACCAAAGCAGCCAGGGAAAAATTATCAGTAAAAGAACAGACCTCACGATATTGAGGTAACCCCGTAGCATTCGTTTCCTTTTGTGTGATGAATAAAGAAAATGAGAGATTTCGCGGCAACATGACTTTGTTATTTTTTAACTCAAAACTATCTATGAATACATTCCTGGCAGTTTGCATACCCGGCGGCATGGGGCATTGCGGAACACACATGGCATTAGGAATGTTTCTAGTTTTTTCGAATGTCAGTTTTTTGACTGTACAATTGGTTTACTGATTAATGCAACGCCCATCCAGTAAAGTAAAAGGAAAGAAATTCCGGGAATAAAAAACAGTAAAAAGATTTGTACGTTTTTAGGGACAGAGAATCCATACGTAAAAACCAACACGGCTGCAATGATGCCCAAAATACAGAATACCACAATCGGAATCAATGACCAGAGCTTAATATAACGGCATTGCAATAAAATATATCCCAGCCAGGCAACTACCGTGTATTGAAAAATGCGGCCAATGGCTCCAAACCGAACCATTGTAAAGTTGTCATAATGTTTAACGAATTCGTCGGCTTGCTTTCCCTCGTTTATCCATACTTGTAAATTTTCCGGATAGTAGTAATGATGGTAAAATTCCCAGCTCATTTCAATCAAGGCCCCGATAAAAAAAACAACAATCCATTTATTCCATTTTGGAAAATCATTCCACTTTTCTTTCATGATCAACATAAAAGCAACTGAAAAAAACAATAGTGAAAAGGCAAGCATCAAATACCTGAAATGCTCTCTCTCAGGATGCTTAAGCATATTAATACTAAGATCCGGCGGAAGGGCT
>JAKQKY010000389.1 GCA_029560415.1 Bacteroidota bacterium
TTACCGTCAAAGTGAGCGCAAAGCAATGTACCGTGAATATGCAGAAAAGTTAATCAACGACGGTCATGCTTATTATGCATTCGATACCCCCGAAGAATTGGAACAAATGCGTATTGATTTAAAAACGGAGGAAAATCCTTCTCCGCAATATGACGGGCAAATAAGGATGAAGATGAAGAATTCCCTGGCACTCGATGCAGAAGAAGTGAAACGATTGATCGATAGCGGTGCCAGGTATGTGGTTCGCATCAAGATGCCTGAAAATAAAACGATCTCGTTTACCGATATGATCCATGAGGAAGTAAGTTTCGAATCTGCTCTTGTTGATGATAAGGTTTTATTAAAAGCAGATGGAATGCCCACCTATCACCTGGCTGTTGTAGTGGATGATTACCTGATGAAGATCACGCATGCATTCAGGGGTGAAGAATGGCTCAGCAGCGCACCGGTTCACATATTGTTATGGGAATACCTTTTTGGATTGGACAACATGCCGCAATGGGCTCACCTACCCTTAATACTGGGCCCTAACGGCAAACTCAGTAAAAGAGATGGTGCCAAATTCGGATTCCCGGTCTTCGCCATGAACTGGACCGATCCAAAGACCAACGAATTAACCGAAGGATTTAAAGAGAAAGGATTTTTACCCGAAGCATTTCTCAACTTACTCGCTGTATTGGGATGGAACGATGGAACCGAACAGGAAATATTTTCCATGGATGAACTGATCACCCAGTTTTCGATGGACAGGGTGCATAAAAGCGGTGCCAAATTCGATTTTGAGAAAGCCAAATGGTTTAACCATGAATGGATCAAAAAACTGGAAGCGGAGCGTTTAGCCCCTCTCGTTAAAAGTCATTTGGCATTGAAAGGTATTCATACTGCAGATGATGTTTATTTACAAAAGGTTATTGAGATGGTGAAAGACCGCTGTACACTGATTCCCGATTTTCTTGAACAGGCTGGTTACTTTTTCAAAGCACCCGAGGTATTGGATACAGAAGCTGTAAAACCTAAATGGACAGAAGCTAAAGCCGAATTCTTTCAATCATATTGTACATTATTACAGGAAATGGGCAATTGGGATTTAAGTACAATTGAATCCTCCTTTAAACAACTGGCGGCAGAGAAAAATATCAAACCCGGAGAATTGCAATTACCCTTCCGTATCATGTTGGTAGGCGGGAAATTTGGCCCTGCTGTTTTTGATATTGCCAACCTGGTAGGAAAGGATGAAACGGTTTCAAGAATTAAAAAAGCTTTGAGTATTTTTAATCAATGAACATGAACAGACCCATCAGAGTATTGGTTGCAAAAGTTGGCCTGGATGGCCACGACCGAGGTGCAAAAGTAATTGCCACAGCCCTGCGGGATAATGGTATGGAAGTGATCTATACCGGGCTGAGGCAAACACCCGAAATGGTTGTGAATGCAGCTTTACAGGAAGACGTAGACGCTATTGGCGTTAGTATTCTCAGCGGCGCACACATGACCGTTTTTCCAAAGATTATTGCGCTTATGAAAGAGAAAAAAATGAATGACGTATTGCTGACCGGCGGCGGCATCATTCCCGAAGATGATATGAAAGCACTGCAGGAATCGGGTGTAGGAAAATTATTTGCACCGGGCACGAATACCAGCGAGATCGCCGGTTATATCAAAGAATGGGTAAAAGAAAACAGGAGCTTCTAACAAATAAACTGCAAACATGAGCTATACTACCATAACCACCAGCATCGAAAACAATATATTCATCATCAGCATCAATCGCCCCGATAAATTAAATGCCCTGAATGCTGCGGTATTCAACGACCTGGATAAGGCAGTGGATGAAATTTATGAGAATAATCAAATCAAATCGGCATTGATAACGGGTACTGGTCCCAAAGCCTTTGTGGCAGGCGCCGACATAACAGAATTTGCCGGGTTGAATAAAGATGAAGCCATGGCATTGGCCAAACGCGGGCAGGATGTTTTCTTTAAAATAGAGAACAGTAAAAAACCCATCATTGCTGCGGTGAATGGATTTGCATTGGGTGGGGGTTGCGAGCTCGCCATGGCTTGTCATTTCAGGCTTTGCAGCGACAATGCCAAATTTGGCCAGCCAGAAGTAAACCTGGGCCTCATCCCGGGCTATGGTGGCACACAGAGACTTACTCAATTGATCGGGAAAGGCAAGAGCATGGAACTGCAGATGACAGCGGGCCTCATTGATGCAACCGAAGCATTGAAACTGGGACTGGTTAATTATGTAACAACTCCTGAAACTTTGTTAGACAAATCGAAAGAGATCCTGCAATTAATTAATTCCAAGGCGCCTATTGCCATCTCAAAGATCATCGAATGCATCAATGTTGCCATCGTTAGCGACAGCGCCTATACCAATGGTAAAAGCGGATATGATAAAGAGATCGAATGTTTTGGAGATTGTTTCGTAACAGAAGACATGAAAGAGGGCACCGCGGCATTTCTTGAAAAAAGAAAGGCCGTATTTACCGGTAAGTAATTCTATATTAGATTCAATTATCAACAGTTAATTTTTACAAATTCAATATTACCAACTATGCAATACAGAATTGAGAAAGACACCATGGGTGAAGTTAGCGTACCAGCAGAAGCTTACTATGGCGCACAAACGCAGCGCAGCATCGATAATTTCAAGATCGCACAGGACATCAATAAAATGCCCAGGGAGATCATCCAGGCATTTGCTTACCTGAAAAAAGCTGCAGCCATCACCAATTTTGAAGCGGGTGTTTTGTCAAAAGAAAAATGCGATCTCATCGGAAGGGTTTGTGATGAAATCCTGGAAGATAAACTGAATGATTATTTCCCACTCGTTGTATGGCAAACAGGAAGCGGAACACAAAGCAACATGAATGTTAATGAAGTGATTGCATACCGCGGTCATGTTTTACAAGGCGGCAAACTGGATGATAAAGATAAATTCCTGCATCCAAATGATGATGTAAATAAATCGCAGAGCAGCAACGACACATTCCCAACTGCCATGCACATTGCGGCTTATAAAATACTGCTCGAAAAAACAATTCCCGGCATTGAAAAACTCAGGGATACGCTTACTGCCAAAAGCAAGGCATTTATGCACGTGGTTAAAATAGGACGTACACATTTTATGGATGCAACTCCTTTAACGGTTGGACAGGAATTCAGCGGCTATGCCTCCCAGTTAAACCATGGATTGAAAGCTATTAAAAATACACTATCACACCTCAGTGAACTGGCCCTTGGCGGAACAGCTGTAGGTACCGGCATCAACACCCCTGCAGGTTATTCAGAAAATGTTGCCCGTCATATAGCTCATCTTACCGGGCTTCCATTTATTACTGCTGAAAATAAATTTGAATCACTGGCAGCACATGATGCTATTGTTGAAAGTCATGGGGCTTTAAAAACAGTAGCGGTAAGCCTTATGAAGATCGCCAATGATATTCGTATGTTATCTTCCGGCCCAAGAAGCGGGATTGGTGAACTTTTTATTCCGGATAATGAACCCGGCTCATCTATCATGCCTGGTAAAGTTAATCCTACCCAATGTGAAGCATTGACCATGATCGCTGCACAGGTAATGGGCAATGATGTTACCATCGGTATCGGCGGCAGCAACGGACATTTTGAATTAAATGTGTTTAAGCCGGTGATGATCTTTAATTTTTTACACAGCGCCCGTTTGATCGCAGATGGCTGTGTTTCTTTCAATGATAAATGTGCGGTTGGTATTGAACCAATTGAAGCAAACATTAAAAAACACGTTGACAATTCACTGATGTTGGTAACATCGCTTAATACCAAAATCGGTTATTATAAATCTGCCGAGATTGCTCAAAAAGCTCACAAAGAAGGCACCACATTGAAAGAGATGGCGGTGAAACTGGGTTATGTAACAGCAACTGAATTTGATGAGTGGGTGGTGCCTGCAGAGATGGTGGGAAAAATAAAATAATCAATATAAACAGGCATTGGCCATTCAACAGATGCCAATGCCTGTTTACTTTTTATAGCTTTTTAGCGGATCACGATCTTTTCTGTCAGCATCAAAATATGATGCCCGTTATATAACTTAACCGCATACACGCCGGCCGCCAATTTCTCCACATTCACTTCAGTATTATCTGTATTACTTTTCCCCGTTATGACGAGCCTGCCCGTAAGGTCGAAGATTTCATAATACATCGGCTTAATAACATCCCGCTTGCTTTCAATGAACAAGGTTTTTGTGGTTGGGTTTGGATACAAACGGATAAATAATTTTGGTTGATTTCGCACCAATGGGTCATCCGGCAGACTCAACAATGAACCAAGGTATTGGTAAACCAATATGCTTCCTTTATTATTCAGGATATTGGTATTGCCCGTCGTTGGCCCGGAAGTTTGCCCCACACTATCGGTAATAAAATAAAAACTGAGCCCATCCTTACCAATGGCCATATCCCTGAAACGGTTTTCCTGCCTGAAATAACGGGCCGTATCGGCACCATTGGGCAGGGTTACAAAACTGTTGCCATCTGCACTTAATTTCAGCCTGAATATGGTTCCTTCTTTCAAAGTAGTCATCATCAGCGAATTCTGCCAGCCTGGAATTTTATTACTAAACCCATAAAAGTCGAGGCTCGAAGGAGCTACGGTTGGGTTGCTAAGCCAATTACATGAAATAGCACCAGGCGGCGTGAAGAATGTACGCATGGGTGGCTGAAAAGAAGGAAGCACGGTATCCATTTCATTTTTGATAACCGTACCGGATGGGGGCGTTGAACACTCTGGCTCACTGCCAGGGTTAGCCGAAGCTGCACAGCCGGATGAGCTTGACCAATTACGGTATTGGTAGATCCTGTTATCGCGGTAACCCGAAATATATGGCCAGCCATAATTCATGCCAGGTTGCAACTGGTTGATCTCATCATCTTCAGCCGGCCCGTTTTCAGCACTGTATAATTTAGCGCCCGCAAATTCCTGCTGGCTGCCATTCCTGGCAAATACGATGCTGTTGGGATTGCGATGGCCAAAGGTATAAATATGGCTTCGTATCGACTTTATAACCGGGTTATCTGAGGGGATACTACCGTCGAGGTTTATACGAAGTACCTTCCCCTGGTACGCAATATAATTCTGTGCCGATAATTCTCCTGCAGTAGGTACATCCTGTGCCCTGATCGGGCTGCATTTGTTGGCAAACTGGTTGGCGCCCTGGTCGCCGGCACTGTAATAAATTTTTCTATCGGCACCAATGATCATCCGCCCCGAAGTATGATCACTGCTGGCGGGGATATTCTGAATAATGACCGTTTCATTTCCCGCCGGAGTGGTAATGGTTGTATTCTTCACCGGGTATCGGGCGATGCGTAATTTACGAACGCCGGCCCCCGCATTATAAACATATGCCACGAAAAAAGAATCTACTGTGGGGTAATCGGGATGGAGAGCCAACCCCATCATTCCATCCTGGCTGATGGAATTTACCGGGCTTCCCGATGTGGTAAATTTAACAGATGCACTGATATCCAGTATCACTCTTCGTTTACCATTTCCCGGGTGCACTTTTATTACCGAACCTCTTTTTTCACTGATCCACAAAGAATCATCTGCACCATATAATATCTCAAATGGATGACGCAAAAAATAGCGATCGGCTGGCAATGCAGGCGACTGGTTCAAAACCAATTTGTTGCTGAAAATTTCTCCCTGTGCAACAGCACTTTCCGTAGAAATAAGAAGGGAACAATAAATGATGGCATGTAAATTTTTTATCATTCAACTATTTTAAAGATGATAGAATTACCAGGTATTATTACCTGTTCAAATAGAGGGGATTCACATGCAGGAAGGGCTGATTAAACTAAACAACGAAATAATTTTCTACTTAGTATTCATGATGTTTTAAAATATGTGTTTTCGTGAAATATAAAGCAACAATCTTCGTTTAAATAACAGGACTATCCATCCAATCCATGTAATTTTTTATTCATAACTAAATCCAATTAGAATGAAGAAACCTTTACATGCGTTTTTTTTAATTATTCTTTTTTCCATAACAAGCTACCACTACCAGGCGGTTGCCCAGGGCACAAGCCGGGTTGATGTGGGAAAAAGTTTCGCAAACCTCAGCAAACTCTCCGGCGGGGGAACCTTCAGCCCGGGAGATACGGTAGAAATTCGAGTAACCATTGCCGTTATCAGGCAGGTAACCTACACAGCCATCGACAGCGTACAGGTATTTGACGTAGTTCCGTTAAAAACAACCTACATTCCTGGTTCAATGCGTATTGCCACCAACCAGGGTGTAACCTATAAAGGGCCATTTACCGAAGTGGTTGACGCAGACCAGGGAAGCAATGTTGGTGGTAATATCACCATCAACCTGGGTAATAAAGCCAATGGAGTTAAAGGTGGAAGAATCAGGTCGGATACCAGCAAGCCAAGTTTCTTTAATTCCCATTGTATCATGATGGCCTGTTACCGGGTAAGGATCAATCCCGGCGCAAATTTTGGCGACACCATATTTATCGGTGGAAGGGTTCGTTACAAAATGGTTACGCCAGCAAATGGCTGGAGCAATATAAATTTTCCCACTTACCAGATGCTTTTATTTCCATACAATGGATATTGCAACAATGGTACAACGATGAGCGCAGCCTCCGATTCGAGTGGTACATTTGCCAGCGGAGCCCAGCAAAACAGGCCGGCAGCATTAGCGTTCGGTACTACCTATATAAAACAAAATATTTCTACGGGGCAACCGAATGATTATAATTATGCCATTGTAAATAACAGCAGTGCCGATGGCTGGACGAATCCCAATTCCACCATGCCCGAATCACCGGCAGCACACCGGGTATTTGGATATTGGGATATTGCCGGCGATCATACAGGCAGCAGCAATCCAACCTTCGGCAACCCTCCAGTAGCTCCGGGAGTAAGATCGGGCTATATGGTGCTGGTAAACGCCAGTTACAATACAGACATTGCTTATAAAGAAACCATCAGCAACCTGTGCCCGAATACCTATTACGAATTCAGTGCGTGGTTTAGAAATGTTTGTCCGCGTTGTAGCTGCGATTCCAATGGCCGCGGAAGTGGTACAGCAGGCTTCATTCCGTACCCAGGAAATGATTCGTCGGGTGTTAGACCAAACCTTACTTTTGAAATTGATAACCTCGCCTATTACACTACCGGCGACATGAAATATGACCGGGCCCGGCCCTGGAAACAATATGGCTTTACTTTTCTTACAAAGCCGAGTCAGACATCTGCAACTTTTACCATCCGCAATAATTCACCAGGCGGTGGCGGGAACGATTGGGTGATGGATGATATTAAAATTGCGCATTGCGGACCAACAATGAAAATGAATTATAATCCAATGGTACTCGGTTGTAAAGAAAGTCCGTTCCAGGTAAATCTCATAGATACCATCCGGTTTTCCTACAACAACAGTTACATTCATTTTCAATGGCAGAAAAGTAATGTAGGAGGAACAGTCTGGTCGAATATGACCGGCCCTGGTACTTCGGGAATTGGATCTCCGGTATTGATAAACGGCCAATATGAGTATGTAACTCAATTGCCTCCATTCATGGCAGGCCCAGCAGATAGCGGTACGTACTACCGGGTGATCGTTGCCACCACCGCCGCCAGTCTTCGTGATCCCGCTTGTGCTTTTATCGATGGAAATAAAACGATGGTTTCGGTCATTACCTGTGGTGTTGTTTTGCCAACAGAGGTCATCGTTTTCAAAGGCCAATTGAATAATGACCAGGCCCATTTAAACTGGACGTCGGTGAATGAAATTGAACTGGATCATTATGATCTTGAAAAAAGCTACGATGGAATTTCTTTTTTTAAAACCACCCAAATTGCAGCAAGAAATTTACCCAATGCTACCTATCAATACATCGACCCTGAAAAAATACAGGGAATGGTATATTATCGTTTAAGGATCAACGGTAGAAATGATCTTTTTAAATACAGCCAGGTGATCATGGTAAGTAAAATATTATTCTATGAATTCAGAATAGTACAGAATCCTTTTTCAGATCAACTCGCGGCAGTAGTGATCGTTCCTGTTGACGGGCAATTGACTGTAAAACTGTTCAACAGCATTGGTATCATGGTAAAAACAGAAATGATACCAGTTAAAAAAGGAATGAATAACATTACGCTTAGTGGACTGGAGAGATTATACAGCGGAGCTTATTTCATCACCTCAACATTCAACAAAGAAATGATTAAAAGAAAAGTTGTGAAAATCAGGTGACAATAAACAATCACATGCCCATGAATAAATGATCACGGTAGCTACTGGTAAATGACGGAAAATGCACAACCACTGGTACTGCCTAAAACAGGGTAGTTAAATGTACCTGCAACTGTTGGAGTACCACCGTCGGCAACCAGGGTTACCGTTTGAGGACCTGCAGCAGCAAAGGTTCCGGATGCAGAAAACGAAACACCGTTTACAGAAGTGGTAGAGATATTGTATAGTCCGCGGGATGCTACTTCCACATTTATGGTAACGGTATTGGTATCGGCTGTAGGTACTCCTGCAGTAAAGGTACCTGCCGGAACCTGCCCGGTGCAGGTTCCACCGGAACCACCAAGCGTGTATACGGCTTCAACAGTTGTATCCATAACGGGTACAGTAATGAAACAAACGCTGTTGTCGAAACTGATTATAAAAGTATCATCACCCGGAACGATTGGTTTACCGGTGCCGTATAGACGCACCGTATTCAGCCCCTGGGTGCCAATGGTACCTGTACCCTTGAATGAGTATCCATTCACTGTATCGGATATAATTTCATACGGGCCAGGCGTAAAAGCATCAACTTGTACGTCAACATAATTTTCGTCGCCAAGTACTGAATCCATTTTATAGATTCCGTTAACGGTGCTGGGTAAACAATCAAACGTAGAATCTTCAGATTTCAATGTGCCGGTAGCATCGCCGGCGATCGTTTCATATTCAAGCTCTTTCTGGCAAGCATTGATCGTAAACAATGCAATAACAGCGATGATAAAAAGCCTGGTCGGTTTCATGATATAAAATTTCGTGTACCTGTTAAAGTTAATGTATTTAGGATACCTGTGATGTATCATCTACCAGGGCGCCTGTTTCTATAGTATGTGTTTCAGGTGTTGGTTTCAGGTGCCTGAAAAATCTTTTCTGAAAAACAAGTATTGTTATGATGCCCGTACTGATAGCAGCATCGGCCAGGTTGAAAATTGGCCTGAAAAACTCGAAATCATCCCCACCCCATACAGGAACCCAGGATGGAAAATGACCCTTGATCACCGGGAAATATAGCATATCAACAACATTTCCGTGTAAAAAACTCGTATATCCTTTTGTACCCAGGGTAGCCAGCCCACTGTAACCAACGTAGTCATTGATCTGTGGATCAAAAACCATTCCCTTGTCAAATATCAACCCATAAAAACAAGAGTCGATCAGGTTGCCCAGGGCGCCGGCATAAACCAATCCCGCACAAATTATAAATCCTTTATGATATTTCTGTTTGATGATCTTCCCCAGGTACCAGGTACCAAAAATCACTGCTCCCATCCTGAAAATCGTCAAAGCTATCTTCCCCCAGTTGCCGCCAAATTTCCAACCGTATGCCATACCCGGATTCTCTACAAAATACAATTGAAACCAATCACCTGCTATATGATGTGAAGTATTGAGCGGGTAATTTAATTTTATGTAAAATTTTAAAGCCTGGTCTGCAATAACTATAAGGGCAATGATAATAAATAAATGTACTTTTTTCATAATTAGAGGCCAAAGATAAGTTTATTATGAAATCAGGGGGAAGGAATGGTTTATAATCAATTTAACGGGGGAAAGATTGGCAATTATTTAAGACTGCAATCATTCTTCGTAGTAAACCCTTTTTACCCTTTGTGAAATATTCGTAAGCATTTCGTAAGCAATGGTACTTGCCCAACCAGCCACATCACTAACCGGCAGTGATTCCCCAAAAACGATAACATCATCCCCTTCGCCTGCCGGGATGCCGGTAATATCAAGCATGGTCATATCCATACAAACGTTTCCTATCACTGGAGCCAGTTTACCATTCACCAGCATCTTACCTGTACCGTTTCCAAGTAGCCGCGGATATCCATCCGCATAACCGATCCTGACGGTAGCAATGCTGGATGGCCTGTTGACGACAGCTCTCCTGTTGTACCCAACACTTTCCCCTGGTTGTATTTGTTTGATCTGCGAAATGGTTGTTCGCAGCGTAGTGACATTTTGGAGTGGTTGTTTATCATCTACCCCATACAACCCAATGCCCAGCCGAACCATATCAAATTGCATATCGGGATGACGGTGAATGGCCGAAGTATTGGCGATGTGCTTTATAAAAGAGTAACCGATCGCTTTTTCAAGTTGAGTGACCATTTGAATAAAAACAGATGCCTGTTGTTTTGTGAATGGATCATGCTCCGGATTATCGCTACCCACCAGGTGTGAGAAAACAGACTTCACCTGCAGTTGCTCAGATGTAGCCAGTACTTCACACAAGGGATCAAGGTCTGCAAGCAGGAACCCAAGCCTGTGCATACCTGTATCGAGTTTTATATGAACCGGGTAATGGGTTACTTTCTGCTGTTGAAGATAGTAACGGAAAGAGTCCAGGATGTTGAAGGAATAGATCTCAGGTTCGAGGCGGTATCGCAGCAGATTGTCGAAACCGGCTATATCGGTATTCATAACCATAATGGGTAGACGAATACCCGCTTTTCGCAATTCTACTCCTTCATCTGTATAAGCTACGGCCAGGTAATCTGCACCGGCGTGCTGTAGCAGGTTAGCTATTTCAAAACTACCGCTGCCATAACTGAATGCTTTAACCATTGCCATCAGTTTAACATCCTTCTTCAGTAAGCTGCTGTATATTTTTAAATTATTTCGCAGGGCATTTAAATTGATCTCGAGCAGTGTTTCATGCAATTTCTGTTCAAGTGCCCGGCTGATGTTTTCAAATTGAAACAAACGGGCTCCTTTCAGCAAAATGGTTTCATCGTGAAAATGCATTTCATGTAAATGACCGATAAATGCTTCGGTATTATTGAAGAATTGTTTTTGCGGCAGTGCGTCAAATACTGCAGCATTGGCCGAAATGCCCGGCCCGATTCCTATGAAACGGAACAGGTTCTTCTGAAGTAGTATATCGGCAATATGCTTATATAAAACGGCTTCCGGCTGACCTGTTTGCAATACATCGCTCAGTATCACTGTTTTTTTGGAGTGCTGTTGCTGTTGTGCAAGGAAATCGAGTGCGATCACCAGCGAATTCACATCAGCGCTATAACTATCGTTGATGATGGAACAATTATTATTTCCCTGTTTGAGTTCGAGCCTCATTTCCACGGGTCGAAGCTGGTTCATATGCGCCGGGATAGAAGAAAGATTTTCTCCAAGGCCTAGCATCACGCAGCAACAGGTAATGGCATTATTAACAGATGCATCATCGGTGAATGGAATGAAGAAACTAAATGACTGTTCCGCATAAACGCAATGAATGATGCTACCACCAGCCTTGCTCTCAATTTGAGGGATATACAAGTCAGTCATTTTCTCCCGGCTCCAGGTAAACAAAGTTAAACCTGGATTACTTTCTTTTTTGAATGCGGTAACGGCTTCCTGTAAACGTATATCATCCATGCCATAGATCAATAACCGGCTATTCGTAAACAACAGGAGCTTTTCATCGATCTTCTGGCGCATGTTTTCAAAACCTTCGTTGTGTGCATCCCCGATAAAACTGATCACACCGATTTCCGGGTCGATGATAGGTTGCAAGCGCTGCATTTCTCCAGGCATTGAAATACCTGCTTCAAAAATGCCCAGTGTATGAGCCTCGTTCATCTGCCATACACTCAATGGAACGCCAACCTGCGAATTATAACTTTTAGGATTGCGAACTATGTTGAACCTTTCATTCAACAGCTGGTAAAGCCATTCTTTTACGATCGTTTTACCATTGCTGCCCGTAATCCCGATAACAGGATAGCTAAACCGCTTACGATGCTGGTAAACGATCTGCTGCAATGCAGCAATTACATCATTTACCTGTATAATATTTGCCCCGGGAAATGCTGCCAGGTCGTTTAAATTAAATTCGGGACCTGCAATAAAACAACGAACACCCTTTTCGTATAAAGGAGCGAAAAATACATGTGCATTTTTTTGGGGACTGCTGATGGGGAAGAATAACGTTTTATCGGGGAAAACAAGTTTACGGCTGTCGGTGAGGAGTGATTCAATCAGCGGATCGGAATGCTGCTGCAATGTAGTACTGCCTAACACTTTTGCTATTTCCGAAAAACTGAATCCGTGCATGTTTAAATATTTTCCTTTTTATCTACGTCGGCACTTTCTTCGGTATTAAATACAGAATACATGATAGACCCTCCGATACAAACCACGATTACCATCAGGGAAGCCCAAACCGGTATATGCATCCATTTTTCAATAAGCATTTTGGCGCCGATAAACAACAATACAACTGCAATGCCATGCTGCAGGTATCCGAAACGGTTAGCAGCTCCCTGTAGTAAAAAGAACAGGCTCCTCAGGCCCAGCACAGCAAAAATATTTGATGAATAAATCAGCAATTTATCATTGGGATCGGGGATGATCGAAAAAACAGCCGGGATTGAATCTATGGCAAAAACAATATCGATCAGGCCCAGCATGATCACAACCATTGCCAGCCTGGTGAGGTACGTTTTATTGTCGATGCGCATAAAAAATTTACCTTCCGATTCCAGGTTGGTCGTTCGCAAGAATTTTTTCATAAAACGAAAGGCCCAGTTATCCTCCGGATCAAACTCTTCTCCTTCTTTGGCAATGAATAATTTAAAACCGGTATACAACAGGAATGCGCCGAAAACATACATGATCCAATCAAAACGGGCTACCAGCTCACTTCCGATCGTGATAAAGATAATGCGGAATACGATGGCCATCAGAACCCCCATCAGCAATACCCTTGAATAATTAATGGGCTGCACCTTAAAGAATGAAAAGATGATGATGAAAACAAAAATATTGTCGATGGAAAGCGACCACTCGAGTAGATAAGCTGAAATATATTGAATGGCATCGTCTTTCCCATTTTCATACCAGATGAAGGCACAAAATGCACAGGAAAGCAAAACCCAAAAACAGGTTTGCAGTAAAGCCGCACGCAGCGTTATGATCGAATTTTTTTTACTGAGTAGTCCCAGGTCTACTATTAATGCAATCATAATGACAGCACTGAATACAATATAGATAAGTTGAGTAGTGTCCATGTAAAATAAATTATTTGCGATACCTGCCGCGTCGTATCAATTGAAAAACCAGGGCGAATAATAGTACAATCAAAATAGGTGCCGCAATATTAATAATCTGCCAGGTAGCTTTTTCATTTGACACTTTTTTAGTATCCAACAACCTGACTACATAATCTTTGGCTTTTGCTTCACTGAGTCCATTCTCATTTATAAGATAATCAAGACAGTTTTGTAAAAATTCCCGGTTGGCAAACGGAAACTCTCTTTGTGAACCATAAGTAAAAGGGTTGATTCCCATTGGCACTGGCTGATTGCCTTTCACAACCGCATTCAATACAATGTCTCCATCAGATACAACGATCATTTTATTATCCTGCACCGTTTGTGGTAAAAACATTACCCCGTTTTTTTCCAGGGAATCCTGCATATCCTGGGAAAGCCTGTTGGCAAAAAGTGATTGAAATTTTCCTTCGAGCAATACCGCAACAGGAATATTTGCCTTGTTGAATTTTTCATCCTGTGCAGCATTAACATTCTCTTTGCCACTGATCAACGCAGGGCTTTGAATGCTTCTTGAATTTGGTGAAGAATGAAGCAGCACCGTCTTCCTGATACCTTCTGCTTCTACCAGGTCGATGGAGTTCACAAAACGCCCCGAAACGAACCCAAGGTTTTTGTTCACCGGGTGATCGGAGGATGATTCCAACACCGGGAAATAATTCCAGGGCAGGAACTCGAATTGTCCGTTTCCATTTACATCAAAAGGAAGATAATCGCATTGAAGATCCATGACCAGGTCGGTATTGATCCTTGCGCCATATTTGAACAACAGGTCGTTCAATTGTAATTCCCGGTCATAAGCCAATACTTCATTCTTTTGTTGAAGACTGTCCATTTCAGCATTCAACCTGTCGATGAACAACAGCAGTTTTCCTCCATGCATCACATATTGATCCAGCTTAAGTTTTTCCTCTGCTGTAAAAGCAAGGCTGGGCTTCACCATGATCAACACCTGGAAGGCTTCCGGGATCACCGGCTGGTCCTGGAGATTGAGTGTAAAGAAGCGGTAATCGGGACGAAGCACATTTTCCACGAGGTCATAAATCTTATACTCACCAGGCATCGGCTCTCCATTACCGGTAGCATATCCTACAACAGGCTTTTCTTTTTGCGTGATCTTAGAAATGGCATCCGCCATCTTATATTCAAGCAGGGCTTCAGCACTGTTCAGTTCCTGGAAATTGATAAGCGGTGTTTTGCCCTGGTATAATTTAACCGGCAATACCCGGTCTTTATAATGTACCAACGCTACCGGGTAAACGAATTGTTGCTGCTGGCCTTCTTTCAGCTGCGAAGTAAGATTGATGGGATATAAACCCATTGAGGAAAGTGTATCGGCATATTTCACCTCTTCGCCTTCCATGATCTCATCCGGGGAAATGAAATGATATTGAAGTTTGTTACCAGCAATTTCCTTGAATTCACGCAGCAGGTCATCAGTTGTGGTTGCAAGCTTTTTAAAACCGCTGGGAAAATTTCCTTTCAGGAATACATCTACCGTAACCGTTTCATCTATGTTCTTTAATAATTTTTTTGTGGCGGCGCTAAGGGTAAATCGTTTTTCATTGGTAAAATCGATGCGGGTATGCCAGGTATAGGCAGCCCAATTCAAAGCTCCAAGAATGATAAGCGTTGGCAGCAACCAAAACCTGCCCGTAAATATTTTTTTAAACAAGCGCATTATCTTTTATGAAGGTTTTTAACAGTGATCATCAATGAAAGAAAAATGATGCTGGCAAAATACAATACATCCCGGCTGTCGAGCACTCCACGGCTGATGCTGTGATAATGGAAATCTATTCCCAGCATTTCTACATAATAATCTGCAGTTCCTTGCAGCATGGGCAATTTGCTGATCGCATTGAATCCAAAATAAAGCAGGAGACAAACAAATGCGCTTACGAGAAAGGCCACCACAGCGTTGTTGGTAAATCCACTGCAGCAAAGACAGATGGAAGCAAATACAGCACTTAATAAAAACAGGCCCAGGTAACTCCCGGCAATGCCTCCCGTATCAATACTTCCAGTGGCGCTAAGGCTTTTAATGGTGAATATATATACCATTGTTGGCAAGATCACAAAAACAATGATGCAGAGTATCGAAATATATTTACCTAATACGATCTGCCAGGCTGTAAGTGGTTTTGTCTGAAGAATTTCAAACGTTCCTGCCTTAAATTCATCTGAAAGGGATCGCATGCTGATGGCCGGGATCAAAAAAAGCAATACCCAGGGCGCCAATTCAAAAAACCTGTCCAGGTTGGCATATCCAAACTCAAAAATGCTGCTATCCTGCAACATAAACAGGAATATTCCATTGATTATCAGGAATAATATGATGGCAATATACCCCGTAAGATTGCTGAAAAACTGGTTTAATTCCTTTTTACAAATACTGAACATGGAAAAATAATTATTGCAATTTACTATTTAACAGGGGAATAGAACCGTTTAATGCCAGATTGAGCCTTTTTTTTAATATCCATGCAGCATAAATTGTCACCAGGTTGTCATATTCCTGTTCTGCGAAAGCAGGCGTTTACCAAACTTAACTTTTCTACAGAAAATTTGAACCTGCCAGGTGGTTTTAATACGCTTAGCTTGAAAATTGTTCAAATTGACAACTCGTTTACCAAAACCAGCTGTGCCCCCGTGATGAACGGGGGTTTTTCATTGTCCGGTTAATTTTAAATCACCTGTCTTTGCCACCTGTTTCATTTGAAGGGTTATCTGTAAATTACTTACTCAAATGAATAATCGCATTTCAAATAGGAGGATAATTTTCAGCATACTGGTTTTCATCCTTTTTAGTTTTAAACTGGCTGCCCAACAAGTTCCAACCCCGGTGTATTATTCAGTTATCATGATGCCGGCAACTTTTACAGACCCATATTATCGTCAATTTGACACCCGGTTGCTGGCCGAAGATCTTGCCAACCTGTTGCAACAGGCCACCCGTAAATCTTTCGAGGCAAAACCTTTTACGGGGCAAACGGGTAAAGGCATATTCCTCCTTCTCGACAGTAGTATTTCAATTAAAGGAAATGAAAGTGGTATACTTCAATCGGATGGGAAGAATTATATCCGCATCAAAGCAAGGTATACTACCGGTATCTCCTATGCGATGTATAGCTGGCTTGAAGTGTTGGGTTTCCGGTTTTATTTACCAGGCGATGACTGGACTTATATTCCCCGTTTGAATACCATTTATCTATCCAGCTTACGCAATAAAACCTATCAGCCATCTTTTAAATTACGCATGTTCAATGCAAGTGGAAGCATGGATGCCGTAAAAGGTTTGGATGATAACCGGCAGAATGCAACAGATTGGAGAAAATGGCATCAGCGTAACCGGATGGGAAGTGAGTATTTACGTATCAATGGCCACATCGGAGAAGCCTTTAACATGGCGCATCGAAAAGAAATAGAAGCTGATCCAACGATACTGGCACCGGTAAAGGGTAAACGCCAATATGATGTGAGTGGTAAACTGGATCCAACAAATAAAAAAGGAGTAAAGCTATTTGCCGATTGGATCAAAAAGCAATTTCAGCAGGAACAAAAGAACCGGCCTTCCTTTCTCCCGTTTCAACCTTTTTATACAGCGGATGCCGGTGATGGATTGAATTACTGTCATACGGCAGAATGTGAGCAGGCTTTCAAATCTGTATCAGACCAGGTTTTCAGTATTGTAAATGCAACAGCAAAAAACATCAGATCTGCCGATCCAAAGGCAGGTGTCAGCACCCTGGCATATGGAGAAAGAACTGATACGCCTCATATCGACATCGAACCCAATGTACAGGTAATGGTGGTGGCGTCGGCATTTCAATCGGTGAGTACGGCTGCTGAACTAATGCAACGGTGGGCAAAAAAATCAAATCATATCAGCCAGTATGAATACCTCAACATTGGCGTATGGAATGCAGACAAACCATTTTTCAATTTTAATGAATACCACCGCAACCTTGAATATTTAAGATCATTGAATATTGAAGGAATAACGTATGAAACCTCGTTCTCGAAATTTGCTTCAGGAATTTTGCAATACTTCATTTTAAGATACCTGTGCGAACCATATCAATCGCCCGAAAAAATACTGAATGAATTCTGTGAAAAGAATTTTGAGCAGGCCGCAACGCCTATTAAGAAACTGTTGAAAGCCTGGTATTTCAGTGACCTGCACCTGAAAACAATGTATGATTATCCATCATTTTATGCTGATGAACTGGGCCAGTTTATTCAATACATCTCGGCAGCAGAAAAAATAAATGGCTTGTCACCTAAAGTACATGAGAAGATCGATGAACTTAAAGGATATACGATTTACCTCTGCAAATACTATGAATTATTTTGTGAACCCGAAAGCCTGCAAAAAATTTCAAAAGATAAAAGCCTTCGAAGCGCAAAAACTGACGAGTTGATCAAGTACACATGGCAGTTATATCCGACCAAAATATTTCATAACAACATGCTTTCGGAAGTGTTCAAACCCTGGCTGAATGAATCACAGAAAGCCAGGTGGGATACCAGGAACAGTGAGTTTTTCAAAGGCCTGGCAAATAACCGGAAGGCAACCGTGCAGGCTGGGTTTATAGAAGCTCAAAAAAAATACCTGCATCTTGCACATGCCGACATTGTTTTACCCGACAGTTTTTTTGCAGCCAATGTAAAGTATAGTGCAGATAGTATAAGAATAACAACAATGGACGAAGTAGCGTTGGGAAATTTAATATACCCGGTATCATTTTACTGTGCAGCACCCGGAAAGATGTTGATCAAGTGGCAAACAGGCAGCAGCCAGGGCGATCAGCAACCTGGTAAAGTAGCCATGCTGAGCATTGAAAGTAACGATTACCGCTACCTGAAAACAAATGATATCTATGCTCAGGAAAGTTCGGGAACAACGACGTTTATCATTCCTGCCAAAGGACATTATAATCTATACCTGTCACAATTCAATAAAACACATGTGAGCTATGTGATCTATCCGGGTAAAAATCTTTTTTACCATCATAAAAAATCGATCATGATGAATGGCCTGCTCTTGCAGGATCGCATGAAAGAAAATGCATATCCTAACAGGTACATTGCATTGCTGGCGCCCAATGCCGATAGCCTGTATTTTGGAAACATATATCATGACGCATTCAATCAAAGCCGCTTTTATAGTTCCGCCGGAAATCCTTTACCTGTTGTTGAAAACAGGAATGCGTTTCAGAATGCAATAGCCATTCCACCTGCAATGCGCAACCAGCTTATCTTTTATGAAAATGCAACCTATCGCTGGCCTCCTGTTTTGAAAAACAGTGCGCCTTATTATTTCTTTATGCGATACCCATTGCGATGATGATATGCTGATTAAAATCAATATAACAACCAGGACTTTCGTTAAAAAAAATATTGATCTTGGTTATGGTTTTGTAAAAAAATCATAACTTATGGCATCATCATATTCTATTAACAACTTTAAAATCTTTATCAGGTATGAAAAAAACGATCTTTGTTTTTGCAACAGGCATCCTGTTTGCATTTGGTTGTAACAAAACATCCATAGTAGAAGAGAACCAGATTGCGGATGACCTCGCAGCTCCAACCGCTCAACGCAGGTGTGCATCCCAGGAAGTATTGGAACGTTTATTAAAAGAAGATCCTTCGCTCGCAGGCAGGATGAATGACATTGAAAATTTCACAACCCGATTTACAGAAGATCCAACTGCATTCCGCCTGGTAAATGGCGTTATTGAAATTCCTGTTGTAGTAAATGTATTGTACAGAACAGCAGCTGAAAACATTTCAGATGCACAGATCGCTTCCCAGATCACCGTATTAAACAAAGATTTCCAGGCGTTGAACACAGATTATAACTCAACTCCATCGATCTTTCAATCGGTACGTTCCGGAAATACCAATGTTCGTTTTGTACTGGATCAAACCATTCGCAAATCAACAACCAAATCGAGTTGGACTACCAATGATGCTATGAAAAAAACATCAAAGGGCGGATTAAATCCAACCAGTCCCACAACCAAACTAAACCTATGGTGCTGTAACCTGGGTGGTGGTATTTTAGGATATGCGCAGTTCCCTGGCGGAAGCAGTTCAACAGATGGTGTGGTGATCGACAACAATGCGTTTGGAAGTACAGGCACGGTTTCAGCTCCATACAACAAAGGCAGAACAGCGACTCATGAAGTGGGTCACTGGCTGAATCTTCGCCATATCTGGGGTGATGCAACCTGCGGCAACGACCAGGTAGGTGATACGCCATTGCACAATACCGCCAACTATGGTTGCCCAACATACCCGCATCGCAGTACCTGTTCGGGAACCCCGGTTGAAATGACCATGAATTATATGGACTATACCGATGATGCCTGCATGTATATGTTCACTGCAGGACAAAAAACCAGGATGCAGGCTGTATTTGCAGCCGGTGGCGCAAGAAACAGTTTTGCCCAGCCATAAACTTTCAGATCATATTCCTTCATAGATAGGTTGCCTCAACGGCAGCCTATTTTTTTAAAGCCATACAACTGAATTTTTTTTCAGAAAGAATTGCGACCAGATTTGATCGTGACGGCTCACAGATATTTAATAGTTTTGAAGCATGCCTGTAAAATTTCGATTTGTATTACGTTATTGGTTATCCTGGATATTGATTTTTGAAATAGCCCGGATCATTTTTCTTCTGTATAATTTCCGGGAAGTAAAGCAGCATGATTTTTTTACTATTCTAAAAAGCCTGTTATATGGATTACGTATGGATGCTTCCATGGCAAGCTACATAACCATCCCGGTATGCCTGTTCTGTATGGCTGGCATTTTCATCCGTTATTTTAATATGTCGGGCATCTATAAAATTTATACAGCCATTATCCTGTTTCCCGTTTTGCTGATCATTTATTGTGATCTGCCAGCTTTCAACGCCTGGGGTCAGCGATTAGACGCTGCCCCATTAAAATATTTATCATCTCCTAAAGAAGCCTGGGCCTCTGTTAGCAACCTCCCGGTTTTCTGGATCTTTTTATTTTTATTGCTGAATTATTTCGTTGCGTATCGTTTTTTTGCCCGGATGATAGAAGAGAAATTCGAGGTTTACCAAAAACAACAACACCGGGTTTTGCAACTGGTCATTTTAATTTTATTCAGTGCTGCACTTATCATACCCCTCAGGGGTGGCTTTCAACTGGCACCTCTTAATCAAAGCAGTGTTTATTATTCCAATGATAATTTTGCCAACCTGAGTGCCATCAATGTAACCTGGAATTTCATGCATTCCATTTCACATCATACTAGCTCATCAGAAAACCCCTTTGCGTACCTTGATAAAAATGAATCCCGTTCCCTGAAAGACAGTTTGTTGATACAACAAGGAACAACCGAAAAACTGATCGACCTAACGGCAACGCCTAACCCAAATATCATATTGGTGGTTTGGGAAAGCTTTACCGAAAAAGCCATCCATACCACTAAGGATGGAATAGAAGTTACCCCTGGCTTTAACCAGTTAACGAAAGAAGGCATTTACTTCCCGGATATTTATGCAACCGGCGACCGAACAGATAAAGGCATTGTGGGTATCCTAAGCGGCTATCCTGCCCAGCCTACTACTTCCATCATTAAGATTCCCCAGAAAGCAAATAAATTGCCCAACCTGGTGAAACTCTTTGCTGACAAAGGCTTTCATACTTCATTCTACTATGGTGGTGAGCTGGAGTTTGCCAATATGAAAGCCTACCTATTGGGAAGTGGCTTTGAAAAATTTACCAGCAAGGCTGATTTTGAATCACGTGACCAGAATTCGAAATGGGGTGCTCATGATCATATTGTGAAAAACAAATTATTGCAGGAGCTTCCGACAATGAAACAACCCTTTTTTACAACCTGGCTCACGTTGAGCAGCCATGAACCTTATGAAACGCCGGTACCATCTGTCATAAAAGGAAAAGACGATGAATCACTTTTCCTGAATTCCATTCATTATACAGATTCTACCATATTTGAACTGGTTAACCAATGTAAAAAACAACCCTGGTGGAACAATACCATCTTAATCATCATTGCCGATCATGGCCATCGCTTACCCAGGACTGGTAGCAGGGTTGATGATTTTAAAATTCCTATGTTATGGCTTGGGGGTGCCATTAAAAAACAACCCGGAGAGATCGCAATAACCGGTTCCCAGGTAGATCTCCCGGCTACCCTTTTAGCCCAGTATGGCTTTGCGCAAAATCCTTTTCCCTGGAGTAAGAACCTACTGGGTAATCCTTTAAAGCAATGGGCTTATTTTTCTTTCAACAATGGATTTGGATATGTTGAACCAGGCAGTTATTTTATTTTCGACAATGTAGGAAAGCGCATGATCGAACAAAAAGGGCCTGTTCCCGAAACCATGATCAGGAAAGGAAAGGCCATGCAACAGGAAAGTTTTGGCGATTACTTGCTTAAGTAAAAAAACTTTCAAATAAAATATGGAAACAGGACGATCTTTCATCTCATTCTGAAATAACATTCATTATGGAAAAGAAAATTGTCATACTAGCCGTATGCATCAGTGTTGTGACTGTATGTGGCCATGCACAGCAAAGAAAACAGGTTGCACCGCCACCACCGCCGCCTCCACCAATGGAGATGGTCGCAATACCTCCACCTCCTCCGCCCCCGCCACCGCCACCACCTACAGCCCCTGAAGCACCTGCAGAAGATGCCAGGGAAATCGTAAACAACAATGGTTATGATGTTTCTGTACAGCAGAACAATGGTAATGGCATGGTTGTATTGAAAAAAGATGGCGTCACCCGGCGGATAAAATTATCTACCTGGAATGCCAATCGTAAATATTATGAAAAAAAATACGGACAGTTACCTCCGCCGCCACCTCCTCCTCCTGCACCACCAACACCAGGAGACATAAAATTTACAGCTCCCATCATTCAAAAAGATGCATAAAAAAAGCCCGCCAAATCAAGGCGGGCTTTTCATTTAAATATCATTAGATATTATACTGCAAAGCTTTCTCCACAACCGCAACTACGGCTCGCATTGGGATTATTAAAATAAAACCCTTTGCCATTCAATCCATCACTGAATTCCAGCTCCGTATTCACGAGGTATAAAAAACTCTTCAGGTCGGTAACGATCTTCATGCCTTTGTCTTCAAACACCTGGTCCATCGGTTTGGTCTCATTGTCGAAATCAAGTTTATAACTTAACCCGCTGCAACCACCACCGACTACGCCTACCCGAAGAAAATAGGAAGGATCATCTTTAACGCCGGCATCCTGCATAAGCTGTTCAACTTTTGCCTTTGCCTTATCGCTGATGTATATACTGTTATCTGTTGCTACCATGCTGATTTAAAAATTTGGAAATTTGGATATGCATCAATTTTTCAATGGATTAATGCACTACGCTTTCTTCAAACTTTATTTTTTCGAGACCGTTCTTCTGGCGGTAATCATTGATAGCCGCTTTAATAGCGTCCTCTGCCAATACAGAACAATGGATCTTTACCGGGGGAAGATTTAACTCCTCAACGATATCCATATTATCAATCTTAAGTGCTTCATCAACGCTTTTTCCTTTCAGCCATTCGGTGGCCAGGGAAGAAGAAGCAATGGCTGATCCGCAACCAAAAGTTTTGAATTTAGCATCGGTAATGGTTCCTGCATCATCCACTTCGATCTGAAGACGCATTACGTCGCCACATTCGGGAGCGCCCACCAAACCGGTACCCACGTTCTTGCTCGATTTATCCAGGGTTCCAACATTTTTTGGATTCTGATAGTGATCAATTACTTTTTCTGAGTATGCCATGATTGTTAATTTGAAAATGATTTGATTTGAAAATTGTTCAATTTGAAAATTTGAAAATGATTCAATTTGAAAATGATTTGATTTGAAGATGGTTCAATTTGAAAATTTGAAGATGATTCAATTTGAAAAGTCTTCGGTTTAAAAATATTTTAATTTAGTGAGCAGCCCATTCGATGCTGTTCAGGTCGATGCCCTCTTTGTACATTTCCCAAAGTGGACTCATTTCCCTGAGCTTGATCACTGTTTCACTGATGGCCTTAATGGTATAATCAATTTCTTCTTCATTGGTAAACCTGCTCAATCCGAAACGCAGTGAACTATGTGCCAGGTCATCGCCTAGTCCCAAAGCTTTTAAAACATAAGATGGTTCAAGCGATGCTGAAGTACAGGCAGATCCTGAACTCAAGGCAATGTTCTTATTAAAGCCCATCAGCAATCCTTCGCCCTCTACGTGCTTGAAAGATATATTGCTCACATGTGGCAGACGGTGTTCGCGGCTACCATTCACATAAGCTTCTTCCAGTAATAACAATGATGTTTCCAGTTTATCCCTGAGTTTGATGATGCGTTTGGTATCAGAATCCATTTCCAGCATACAGAGTTCACAGGCTTTTCCGAAACCTACTATACCAGGAACGTTCAGTGTTCCGCTGCGCATGCCTCTTTCGTGACCGCCACCATCCATCTGGGCTGTTACTTTAACCCTTGGATTTTTACGGCGAACATATAATGCACCAACACCTTTCGGTCCGTACATTTTATGGGCAGTAAAGGCCATCAGGTCAATGCCATCTTTATTTACATCAACCGGTATTTTACCTACGGCTTGTGTTGCATCGGTAAAAACAAGTGCACCGTGTTTACGGGCAATCGCACTGATTTCTTTGATCGGTTGAATCGTTCCGATCTCATTGTTGGCATACATGATGGCAACCAAAATCGTGGTTGGTTTCATAGCAGCTTCCAGTTCTTTCAGATCGATCAATCCTTCTGCATTTACCTGCAGGTAAGTAACCTCACCTCCCAGTTTTTCAATGTGCTTACAGGTATCAAGTACAGCTTTGTGTTCGGTAGTTGCGGTAATGATATGGTTTCCTTTTGAAGCATACATTTCAAACACACCTTTGATTCCCAGGTTATCGGCTTCTGTAGCGCCTGAAGTAAAGATGATCTCTTTAGGATCTGCACCAATCAGTTTGGCCACCTGCTCCCTCGCATAGTCCACAGCTTCTTCAGCCTCCCATCCAAAAGGATGATTCCTGCTGGCTGCATTTCCAAAGTGCTGCAGGAAATAAGGGGTCATGGCTTCCAGCACCCTTGGGTCCATGGGTGTAGTAGCGTTATTATCCAGGTAAATCGGCAATTTCAACATAAAAATTCAATAAGTTTTTCTATTGACTTATAACCCAAAATTACTATAAAAGGTTTTATTTTGACGAATGATTGTTCTTCTGTGGGTAGATTTAACGTATTTCGTAAATGGACTATTGCCCCATATTAAAATATAAGCTGATATATGAAAAATGTAGAACACATTGGGATCGCAGTTAAAAACCTGGGTGTTTCCATCCCTCTTTTTGAAAAACTACTGAATACTTCCTGTTATAAAACGGAAACCGTTGCAAGCGAGCAGGTTAATACCGCTTTTTTTCAGACAGGTGAGACAAAAATTGAACTATTGGAAAGTGCTACCTCAGATGGTGTGATTGCCCGTTATATTGAGAAGAAAGGAGAAGGCATTCACCATATTGCTTTTGAAGTAACCGATATCAAGGCTGAAATGAGCAGGTTACAGGCAGATGGATTCGTATTATTGAATACAGAACCAAAAATTGGTGCCGACCAAAAACTGGTTTGCTTTTTACATCCAAAAGGAACCAATGGGGTGCTGATCGAAATTTGCCAGGCGATTCGTTAAATCGTTTTAAGTTCCATATAGAACTTAGAAGATCTTCAGTATCTAAGACAACAATTTATATTCCCTTCCTATTTTCAACAGCATCTGGAGATTATTTGCGTTGAATTTTTTAAACAGGTTCTTGCGATGTGTTTCAACTGTGTGATGACTGAGATATAATTTTTCGGCGATCTGCGGGCCGGTCAATCCATCGGATAATAATTG
This sequence comes from Bacteroidota bacterium, assembly GCA_029560415.1. Taxonomy (GTDB): domain Bacteria; phylum Bacteroidota; class Bacteroidia; order Chitinophagales; family Chitinophagaceae; genus Ferruginibacter. Next base: position 25,310 of record JAKQKY010000389.1, read on the forward strand.
CATGATCTCTTTTTCCCGGCGTGTAATGACCGGTACACTGCTTACTCCATTTTGCAGGCTGTGAAAGTTTTCCAATACTTTTTGATTGGCTGCTTTACTGAGGTAAATTTTTCCATCGAGAACTGTATCGATGGCCTCTAGTAGTTCTTCCCGTTCCATATTTTTCAACAGGTATCCATTGCCGCCTTTTTGCATAAAATGAATGATGATGCCCGCTTCATTGGTTGAAGTAAGTCCGAGGATCTTACAATCTTTATACAGGTTTCGGATCTCACCGCAAAGCTGCAGCCCATCCATATCCGGAAGACTGATATCGAGTAAAACGATATCCGGAATTTCCTGCTCAAGAAATACCAATGCTTCCGAAGCGGTTTTACAGGCACCAATGATCGTGATGGTTTGCACATCATGCAACATGGTCCTAACTCCATCTATCACCAGTGGATGATCGTCAATGATCAATATCTTATACATACTACAACTAATTAAATTTTTAAGTAAATACCATCTATCAGGACTCACTCATTTCGCTAACCAGGAAATCCATCATAACGGTAGTGCCTACTTCCTTTTGTGAATCAACATTCCATTTTCCATTCAGGTATGAAACACGGCTCTTTACAGATTCAAGGCCTGCATGCCCAGCCTCTTCAATTCCCGCCACGTCATATCCCTTTCCATCATCTTCAACGGTAACGCTTAACCGATTCCCATCCCGGATGAATTGTACAATGGCCTGTTTAGCCTCTGCATGTTTGACAATATTGTTCAGCAACTCCTGTATGATGCGGTACAACATGATCTCGGTTGATTGGCTCAATCGTTCTTCCATACCACTGTGTTGAAAAGAAACCTTAACCTGCCTGCCAGCACTAACGTTATTACAGAGATCGCCCAAAGCATTCACCAGCCCCATCTTCATCAGCACTTCGGGCATCATATTATGCGCAATTCGTCGTACTTCGGTAGCAGCTGTATCCACTATACTGATGCTCTTCTTGAATAGTTCGTTTTGTTTCAACTGCTGTTCCTGGTGTTCCAGTGTACTGAAGTACATTTTCACTGTGCTGAACAGACCACCCAGTCCATCATGAAGGTCTTTGGCAATACGGGTTCGTTCTGCTTCCTGTCCGTTTATCATGCTCTGGAGGGAAACCACCTGTTGCTGTCTTTCCAGGAAACGGATATTCTCGGCCTGCAGTAATTTTTCTTTTTCGGCCAGGGCAAATTTATTTTTGCTGTTACGGTACATCAGTCCCAGGATGAGCATGATAGCTGAAGCAATGATCCCACCGATCAGCAAGGTGCGGTTTCTTTTAACCACGAGTAGTTCCTGTTTGGCATTTTCTACAGAGAGGTCGGCGATCTCTTTTTCTTTTTGTGTTGCTTCATACTTGGCTTCCAGGAAATTTAGTTCCTGCAACTTTTCTTCCATGGCCAAAGTATCTTTCAAACGGTAAGCAATATTCGAAAAACGGTATGCATTCAAGTGATCTCCCATCAGGTCGTAGATCATAGAAAGTTCCTGTGCAGATTTATATCCATAATCAATTACATTTTCCTTCATACAGATATCATATGACTCCCTGAATGCTGCAATGGCCTGCTGGTATTGTTTTGAAGAATCATAAGCAATGCCCAATTTATTGAGTGCAATGGCAATATGTGTTTTATTGCCGAGCTTCATAGAATAGGAATGGTATTGTTGAAAATGAAATACTGCTGCCGGGAAATTACGGGTATAGTTCAATTCATATTGCCCATGTAGTTTATGACCAATGCCTGAAAATTCAAGTTTTTGTGCTGCTGTTAAATTAAATGTACTCACACCACTGTCAAATTTGGCAAGCAGCTTCAGCGACTCTGTTACCTGGTCGTTCAATAAAAGATTCTGGTAATACTCATAATAAAAATCCAACTTCAGGTGATCGTTGGCGTTAGTCAGTATCTGCTTTGCTTTATCGAGGTATTCAATAGCTTTTGTGCGTTGGTTCAGGTGACGAAAATCGTTGGCCACACTTACATAAGCACTTGTTTTTTTACTGGCATCGGCATCAATGCTATCTACCAGTGCCAGGGCTTTCAATCGATGATCCAAAGCAGTTACATAATCTCCGTTGTAATTATATACTTCGGCCAGGTTATTAAGTCCATTGAAGCGTACTTCGTTCTTGTCATTGGCTATTGGAATACGCACGGCTGTTTCCAGGGCTGCCTTGTAAGACTGGATGCTGTTATTCCAGGCCGAGTTCTCAAAATAATAATCACCCCGCAGTATATGCGCTTTACCAATGCCATAAGGATAATCTATCTGGCTGGCTTTTTTCTCTGCCTGCGCAATCCAATACAGGGATATTGAATCCCTGTTATTTGCATCCAGGATCTCTTCTGCAAATTGCAGCATTTTATTCACCTGTTCTTTATCATTGCGGGTTAGTTGAAGGACCTTACGAAAACTATCTTGCGGAGATGACTGGGCAAAGGAGTCAATAGTAAACAGATATGTGAGACTCAAAAAAATAAAATACAAGATGAATTTTATCGTACCCATGTTGACCTTAATAAGATATAAGTAGCTTTTATGGCTAACTGTAAGATACAATATCGAATTATATTACCCCTACCGGGATCCCGGTATTTTAATGAGTACCTGGTAAATTTGTCTAAGTAAAATTTAAATGTGCTTAAACAAAACAGAAGTATTTTCCGGTACTGATTTATATTCAAATTCCCTGTGCTAAATTCAATATCTATTACCTTATTAATATCAAATGTTTTATCAAGTATTATTATAAAAATTAAACCTGATTTTAAAAATCATTATTTCCTGCATGTTCTCACCGTATATTCTTTTTACTGCATTAACAGCCCAGTTTTTTTACATCCTGGTGAACTGGTATTTTTTCAGGAGAAAGGAGTATGTATTTTATTCAATGTATGTATTGATCTTAGCTGTTTATTTCCTGAACAGGTATATGACCGATGAGAACGGCATGCACCACCTGGGTTCTTTACAGTTTTCAAAATTATATCCCGACAAGATCCTTTGTGTACTGAGTTACATATTTTATTTCAAATTCGGAAGACGCTTCGTTGAAGCCAAAACACGGTATCCATCGATAGACAGGCTGATGATCTTCACTGAAAAATGCCTGTTCGCCTACATTGGAGTCGAGGTCATCATTTTGCTAACTACCGGCTACTCAACGCTTGAAAATATTTTGTTTCTGCCAGTGAATGCATCCATCTTTATTGTATTGATATTCGTTTTCAAGGCCATTATAAAAAAGAATGAAATGCTCGACCGGTTTATCTTAACCGGCAGCATGTTTTATGGAATCAGTGCATTGATCACTCTTTGGCAGGGAATTGGCAAACCGCCATTATACGATGATCATTTCTTTTTTCTTCAAATAGGCGCATTGGTAGAAATGGTTTTCCTGAATGCCGGGCTTGTATATAAATCGAGGAAACTGCAAAATCAAACGTTGCGCTCACAAAAACAACTGATAGAAAGATATGAAGAGAACCAGGAACTGCTCATGCGGCTTGGTACCATCCGGGAGCGTATCAGCAGGGATCTTCATGATGATATTGGCGCATCTTTGAGTAGTATAAAAGCTTATTCAGAGATCCTGAAAGAAAATCCAAAAAACCTGGCCATTACTGATCTGATCATTGGAAATTCATCAGAAATGATCGACAGCCTGGAACTCATTGCCTGGACGACCAATCCTGCACATGATCATTTCAGGAGTTTAAAGAATATGATGCGAAAATTCGCGGTTCCGTTATGCCATGCAAAACAGATCGAGTTCGAGATCGAAAGCAATGCGGTAGATGATGACATGCCATTACCCGGAGAGATCAGGCAACAGGTTTTCCTGATCTTCAAAGAGTCGATGAATAACATGATCAAGTATGCTTCGGCAAGCCGATGCGTGGTAAATATGCAGATCAAAAAAGATCATTTTATTGTTGTCATATCGGATAATGGAAAGGGATTTGAAGGCAATATCAAAGGCAGTGGCAATGGCTTACTGAATATGCAACGAAGAGCCCGTGAGATTAATGGTGAATTACGGATAAACAGCAATAGCCATTCGGGAACCAACATTCATTTACAACTATCCTATCCTTTCAGAATACCCAATTTATGGGATATGAAGGAACGTTCATAACATTTATATTTACCAAATGATTACTATTGCGATCATAGAAGACAATGCTCAATACCGGAAAGCGATCTCCTTTATTATTCAGATGAATAACCAGTACCGGTTGGTACATACGCTTGAAAACTGTCATAACATGATCAGTAGTTTCGCAGAAACAAAACCAGATGTTGTATTGATGGATATTGACATGCCTGGCATGAATGGCATTGAGGCCGTTTGGGAGATCAAAAAAATATTTCCGGAAATCAAGATACTGATGCTGACGGTATTTGAAGATGAAGAAAAAATATTCGGTGCAATCCGTGCTGGCGCCAATGGTTACCTGTTAAAAAAAGATACGCCCCAAAAGATCATGGGAGCAATCGAAGCCGTGCAAAACGGCGAATCACCCATGAATGGTATGATCGCATCCAAAGTACTCGATTTTTTTCAGCAAAACAAAGCAGCTTTGATTGACGAGTCTTTATTAACAGAAAGGGAAAGCCAGATATTACGTTTACTCATGAAAGGAAATTCTTACAAGGAAATTGCCACTGAAATATTTATATCTGTTGAAACCCTGAATTCGCATGTAAAAAATATTTACCGAAAACTTAATGTTCATTCCCGGTCGGAGCTGGCGGCAAAGTATAGCCATTCAAATTAATGCCCATTCCTACTTCAAAAGCATAAAGTATTTGACATCGGCTTTACATCAAATTTGCACAAATATATTCCACCAGGTTTATTTAAATAACCAGCTCGAATTTGACAAATAAAACAACTTCAATAAAGGATTATTGAAATATACCGGGATCCCGGTATATAATTCCGAAGAATATACCATGTATATGGGATTGTTTGGTAGCCAATTAAGTGCCAGTTTTACCTGGATATCCTACCATAAACTACTGTGCACAGAAAGCAACAATGCAATATTTGCAAAACAGCATTTTCATCCGTTGCTGAAATAAAAATACCTCATATAAACATTAGGAAAAGAACAAAACCCGGCAACGCACCAATTACAATGATTAATTAACTGGAATCAGCCAGTCATAATAGTTCTCATAAAAGAGAAAACAGGGATTCAAAATCTTTATTAATTGAATAATGGTTTAATCTGATTATTCAAAAGAACAGTTGATTCTGTCCCCGAATTTTCTTGTCCCGAATACTGAATTGATCCACTAAATAAAAGATATGAAAAAAATTATTTGTACCATTTTGCTAAGCCAGTTTTTAGTCTTTGCCTTTGCTCAGACAGCAGGTGATTACCGGAGTTTTACTTCAGGCAACTGGACTATTGCCGGAAATTGGGAAAGATTTGATGGTACAGATTGGGTGAATCCGGCACCGGCGGCACCAAATAGTTCAAACGGATCAATAACGATCCGTACAGGTCACAACATCACTATTAATAGCAGTATTACTATTAACCAGGTAGTGGTTGATGCAGGAGGAACAATCACTTTAAATACAGGTGCTACTATTTCAGGAGCAGGAATTTTGAATGTGATCGGAACGATGAATTGGACCGATGGAACAGTTTCTACAAATCTCACCGTTGCCAGTAATGGTACGTTGAATATAACTGGCACAGGAAACAAAATGATCAATAGTGCAAAGACCCTCACTAACAATGGAGCTATAGCTTGGGCGAATGGAACTATTTTTTTATCCGGAACAGGAGCTATCATTGATAACTATGGTACGATTAGCCAAACAGGAACGAATAATTTATTACAGGCAGGAGGAGGCATACCAGAATTCAGAAACCAATCAACCGGTATTTTTACAAAAGCCACCGGGGTTGGGGCAACCATCTTTGGTGCAACCACCACCAATGCAGGAATTATCAATCTAAATAGCAATACACTCACAATTGGTAATAATTTCAACAACATAGGAACCATCAATGTTGCCGGCGGAGGCACACTACAAAACGACGCAAGCTTTACCTGGGGAGGCACCATCAATTTTGAAAACGGCACCTTTTCAAATGGAAAAACACTGGTCATAAATACCCTACAAACAGTTGATGCATTTGAAACACTCAAAATGAATGCATCTATTAATGCTGACGCAACCATTATTGGAACCGGCTCTTTGAATATAGCTGGAACCATGAACTGGATAGATGGAACGGCATCTGTAAACCTTGTGGTTGCAAACAATGGTATTTTAAATTTGACAGGCACGGCCCCTAAAACCATTAATAGCGGAAAGGCACTTACCAACAATGGAACCATCGCATGGGTAAATGGAAATATTGTGTTAGCAGGGTTAGGAACCATCATTGACAACTATAGTATCATTTCACAAACAGGAACAAACAATTTAGTGCAGGCAGGAGGAGGAATTACAGAATTCAGAAACCAATTAACCGGAATATTTACAAAAACCACCGGAACCGGGGCTACTTTCTTTAGTACAGCCACCATCAATACAGGGACCATCAACCTCAACAGCAATACACTCTCACTGGGTAATAACTTCAACAATATAGGAGTCATCAATATTGCTGCTGGAGGAACACTACAAAACGACGCTGCTTTTACCTGGGGAGGTTCAATCAATTTTGAAAACGCCACCTTTTCAAATGGCAAAACACTGGTCATAAATACCCTACAAACAGTTGATGCATTTGAAACACTCAAAATGAGTGCATCTATTAATTCCGATGCAACCATCATTGGAACAGGAACATTGCTCATTGCAGGAACCATGAACTGGATTGATGGAACAGCTTCAGTCAATCTTGAAGTTGTAAACAATGGTATTTTAAATCTGACAGGCACGGCCAATAAAACCATCAATAGCGGAAAGTCACTTACCAACAATGGAACAATCGCATGGTCAAATGGAAATATTGTGTTAGCAGGGGTAGGAGCAATCATTAACAACTTAAATATCTTCACTCAAACAGGAAACAATAACATTATTCAGTCGGGCAGTGGCTATACTGAATTCAGAAATACCGGAACAGGTACATTTACAAAAAACACTTCTTCAGGAACAACTATATTCAGCTTGGCAGTCAGAAACCTTGGAATATTTAATGTTGATGCAGGTAATGTATCTTTTACTTCACCCAGTTCTAATCAAAGTGGAGGCCTGATAAGGGTAAGAAACGGAGCCTCGTTATTTTGCAATGCATCTTTTGTTTGTACGGGCATCAACACCATTGAACTAGAAAACGGATTCTTAACTTCCGCCAGCGAGTTTATCGTCGGGAACGGAACAGCATTAAAAGGATCAGGATTTTATATATTTAATAGCGCTCTTTATACAAACACCGGTGGAACATTCAGCCCTGGCAATACCAGCCCCGGATTGTTAAACATAAATGGAGTACAACCATTAAACAGCAACACAAAAATTAACATAGATATTCTTAACGGAAACGGAGCTGGTAGCGGTCATGACCAGGTTCAACGCACGGGCAACCTCACACTTGCAGGTTCACTTACTGTAACCGAAACTGGAAACGTGCCCATAGGCACATATACGATCATACAAATCAATACGGGTATCATTACCGGTAATTTTACATCTGTAAACTTACCTTCCAACTATACATTAACTGTAAACGCAACAAATGTAACGGTTACAAAATCCTGCACTATTAATGCACCAATCATAAACAGTTCCGGCCCAACTACTTTTTGTGCCGGTAGCAATATAACACTCACATCATCCGCTGCTTCGGGAACTCATCTATGGAGCACCGGGGCCACCACACAAAGTATAACAGTAAACAATAGTGGCACTTATACGGTTACAAATACTGATGGAAACGGTTGTGTTTCTGTTGCCTCAGTGCCAATATTGGTTACGGCAAACCCAATACCATCCCAACCAACCATCAATGCTATTGGAGCATCACCTTTATGTGGCGATGAAAGCATTACACTGGTATCAAGTGAGCCAACTGGCAACAGCTGGACTTTATTGAACAGCAGCAATGTGCTGGCCAATACACAAAATTATGTTGTAAGTGCCGCCAATACAGCGGTAAATGCAACGAGTACTTTTGTAGTAACTAGCACTATCAATGGCTGCACATCTGCTTCGTCAGCTCCTTTTAATGTTACCATATTTCCTTTACCGGCCACGCCAATCATTACACCCAGCGGACCAATCAGTTTCTGCGAGGGATCGTCTGTTACGTTAACCTCCAGTGTGGCAACAGGGTATCTTTGGAGTACAGGAGAAACTACACAGAGTATTGTTGTAAACAGTACCGGACAATTTACGGTGACTACTACAAATATAAACGGATGTAGCTCAGCCGTTTCTTTAACTGTAGTAGTTACAGTCAATCCAAATACTACCTATTTCAGGGATGCGGACGGAGATGGTTTTGGCAATACGGCCATCAACGTACTCGCATGCAGCGCACCTACCGGATATGTTACAAACGCTGATGATTGTAACGATGGCAATGTCAACATTTATCCAGGCGCAACTGAAATTCTTAACAACCAGGATGATGATTGTGATGGATCTATTGATGAAGGTTTAACCTGCCCTGAAGGTGGATTGATCTGGCAAAAAACTTTAGGGGGTAGTGGAGTTGATATAGCAACTTCGGTTCAACAAACTGCCGATGGAGGATACATTGTGGCAGGCACCTCTGGTTCCAATAATGGGGATGTTACAGGTAATCATGGCGGTAGGGATTACTGGATCGTAAAACTCAACAATGCCGGGATTATTCAATGGCAAAAATCTTTAGGCGGTAGTGGAGATGATTACGCAACTTCGATTCAGCAAACTGCCGATGGAGGATACATTGTGGCAGGCACCTCTGGTTCCAATAATGGAACCAGAGGTGCCTGCCACAATGTATCCTCCATCGGCAGT
>JAKQKY010000392.1 GCA_029560415.1 Bacteroidota bacterium
TATTAACATCGGTCATTGTAATTAATTTTTGCTTTAAATGTATATAGAATATTGCCTCACTCTGACGGCCGACCTCTGCACATAGGCTACCGGGAAATTTCACATTCAGCCATCCTGTTGAAATTACCGGCTAAAGAAAGGAATTTTTAAACGAACGGCCAAACTAACCGGCAGACAAAAAGAAAAGGTTTCCGAATTACTGAGCAGGCGGTTGTTATTTTTTTGACCTTATAAAATTTCTGCAAAAAAAAGTCCACAAGTCTGATACTTGTGGACCTGGCAGGATACCATCATTATTTTTAAAATGTATAATTATATCCAAACGTTGCAACAAGGTCGTTTGTTTTTCCCCTGTCCCGAACATCTCGCAACTGGTTCATGAAATCCAACGCCAGTGTGTGTTTCTTTCCATACGCATAATTGAAACCCAGGCGGGTATTGAATACACTGTTCTCTTTAGCTCCATCATTGCTGGTTTTATTATAGGATGTAACCAACCTGCAAGTAATGGTCTTAAACAATTTTGAATTCACAGAAAGGGTTGGCCCCATGGTAGCATAATTGTTTTTCCCAATGGTATTATAACTAAAGTTAAAGGCGGTGGTAATACTGGCGGCCTGTGGCACCAGTGATAATGTATAAGAGGTGGATACATTGTAAAACTGGGAACCGTTTCCAAATTTTACGACTCCGCCCTGCCGGTCTGATGCATCGAGGAAACCGAGATTTACATTAACTGATTGCATGGCCTTGCTACTTTTCTTCAGTGTATAATTCAGGTTTACATTCGCATTCTGTGATACCTGTGAAAAATCCTGCAGGTTCGGATCCTGGAACTGCGTTTGATTGATCACCTGGAACAATGGATTTACCCGCATGTAGGTACTAAAATTTGAATAACTGCCATTGATATATAATTTCGCCGAAGGCGTATAGTTGAGGTTAAAAGAACTCACCGCTCGTTTGGTTGAATTCGCTTTTTTCCCATCCAGGTTGTCTTTCTGAAAACCCAGGTTAGCCGTCACCGTTGCCTTTCCTTTTAAGAAAGGTTGTGATATGTCAAACGTTATATTTTCAAGATCGTTATTGAAATAATATGAACCCAGGGTCTGGTATCCCGGATCGATGCGTTCATAACCTACTCCCAGCATGCTATTTCCAAATTTATATTTCAGGTTCGATTTGAAGGCATTGTAAAATGAAGTAGCATTACCGGCATCCATGAGACCCTTGAAAATGTTGGAACTGGTTGTAGTGGAAGTTGTATCGCGACGATCCCTTGTTAATGAATTGGCCGCATACTCCAGGGATAGTTCTATATTTTTATTTTGAAAATACGCTACGGTTCCGCTTAACACCAGGTTTTGCTGGGGAAATATTCCGATGCTGTCTGGTTTATTGACCAGCGAATTCACCCTGTCTTTTGCAGTAAAGGCGATGAGCCCAAGGGTATATTTTTTTTGCCTGAATTGTATTTTAGCTCCATATCCATAACGAGAATAAGCAGCAGGAACCACCTGGTTGACACTATCATACTCCACTGCTTTCTGCAAACGGCCATATATACCCGAAAACGTAAATTTTCCTTTGGGATCAAGGTCTACCCCAACACCCCGAACCTGGTAGCCATTCAATGTATAAGGAGAAAAATTCATGCTGATATCTCCAACATGTGCCGTGATCCATTTGTATTTCGGACTAATACTTAGTCTTTGTGCAGGAGTTGGATAATTAAACCCATGTCCGATATTGGTGAGGTTAAATGAAAAAGGAAGGGTCACCAAACCACCGAGCTTTATGTTGAGATTTCCTAAAATGTAATAAGTAAACGGATCGCGTCCATCGATCTGTTGCCCAAGGGATGCAATGGTATTGGCAGATATGCCTCCACTGACCTCGATCTTTTTTTTGATTTTAAAATCTTTTACCTTTTCGAGGTCAACTGAATGTTGTGCAACAACTTGAAAATTCATCATCAGCAATCCTGCACCCAGGATACATTGACAAACCGAATGTAACTTTTTCATTGACGTATGTTTTGATAAACAGGATTATGCATACCCGAAACCATTGCTAAAAATTTTTCTGAATCTTTATATCAGTCATTATATATGAACCCGCTCCTGCTGATACAAATTGCTTTATTTTAATAGCTCCTCTTCTCCCATCTGCCGTTACGAACAATACCACCCGGTTAATGGGCGTACTCAGAAACTGGTGCCAGCTCCCACCCGCCGGCGTTATGTTGAGCGGCTGCAGTGGCAGATCAGTTGTCATGTTATCAAAATCAGTTGCTGAAAAATTCAAACCGCATCCGCACAATTCAGCTGAGTTTATAAACTTTACTGATTGTGCATTGGGAATTTGATCGAAAGCATAATATTGGGCAGAATCGGGGGAAATGAATTTATTGTATTCAAATAATTGATTAATTCCAAAGAAGGCAATGTCTATATAAGCACCTGCCGTATCCAGGTTATCAGAAGACGTAAATGACCTGCGCAACTTCGTAGAATAGAAGCTGCCAATGGTTGCATGAGCAGCGTTGATGCCAAACTTTATATCTGTATGCGTACGTAAATTTTTATTGGGCAAGACGTTGATCGTATGATTGACAACCTGTGTTTCTTTATTGTTATCAGCAGTTAAAGTAACCATGTAATTACCGGCAGTTGGGAAATAAATCGAAGGATTTTCAGCAGACGGATCGCTGATCGTTGCGCCGCTGCATGCCCACTGCCAGTTTACGCCACTCACGGTTGTATTGTTCAGTTGAGCCACCAGTGGTGCTTCGTAATCTTCATCCTGGAAGGAAGGAACAATGTCAAATCCGGCTGACAATGCCGGCGCTACCGTGATGGTTTTGGTAAGCGTATATACATTACTACCATTGCCAACACTTAAGGTGATGGCATGATCACCCACCCCGGTAAACACAACATCTGCCGGATTTTGTAAGGTAGAACTGGCAGGGGTACCACCATCAAAAGTCCAGTTAAATGTTGACCCACCGATAGTATGGTTTGTAAGACGAACTGTGACAGGAGAAAAATGATTGATTAAAATTGAATCGGAAAAGTCGATCGTGACCGCACTATCCAGGTCGATGATGAATTCCTTCGATTCCTTGAACTCATCATTGGATGCTTCCAACACAATGGAATGTCGGCCACCAGTACTAAAAGAAATTGTGCCCGGGTTCTTTTTGTTGGATGAGGCTGGCTCAGCTCCTTCGAAAGTCCAGTTGTATGTAGTAGCGCCTGTTGTTTTGTTTTCAATGCTGATCTTTACCGGCACTGTGTTATTGTTATCAAGCTTCGAAACCGTAAAATCAATGACAACAGGAACTTTAACTTCCTTGTAGCACGAAATAAACATGATGCCTGAAATCAATATTAAAAAGCAGATTGATATTATTTTCATAATTGGTTTTTAATTCTCCTGATTGAAATGGATTTTCCTTTATCCCCTTCCCGGTCATCCTGTTCGGTAATGGTCACGTAATACACATACACCGTTTCTGCTTTAACTTCTTTATCGATGAATGAAAAAGTTTTGGCATTTACTGTTGTAAGTTTTTTGAATAAAGTTTCAGAAGCTTCCCGCCTGTAAATATTGTAGGCCTTGCGTTTAGCTTCTACCTGCGGCCATGAAATATGAATGCCATCGGAAACATTACGCAGGTAAAAAACTTTCATCATCATCACATCCAATTTGGGAACGATGAAGGTGCTGGCAATGCCATATAAACTGGTATCACCCTTCACGCTGATGGCGGCTACCCGGTAATCATACTCCCCTCCTTCAATTAACATAGAATCCTGTATATAATTCACATCAACCGGTTTTGTGCTGATGAGGGAGAATTCTCTTTGGTCTTTTGATTTTTTCTGAACGATGTATCCAACGATGGCATTATCTCCTTTCCTTAGATCGTTCCAGGAGATACGCAGAACCTTATTTACAAAATAGAATTCAACCTGGTTAGGAACGGATGTGACGATCTTTCTTTCGGGAACGATACGTACAATGGCCGACAGAACACTTGTATCCTGGCGTAGGTTCTGAGTAAGTACGGCATAGTAATATGGAGTTCGCCCGCTTAATGATCCTGAAGAATCGAGGAAGGTTTTTGTAAAAACAGGACCAGCCACCAGGTCTAATTTTTTTGATGAAGTTCCGCGGTAACTATGGAAAATTTCCTGGTGGAAAAAGATACGAGCTATCGTTGTTTTGAATTTCTGAAACGGCTTCAATTGGAAATTAATATTCTTATCGAAAAAGAAGGTTTATCCAATAGCAACATTTGTGTTATGCTTCTGCAGCTTAACTATAATAGCCGGCATTTCTTTCAGTTTTATACAAAGTTCCTTTTAGAAAATAGCCAGTCGAGCAAATCGATTCCTGCGCTCACTGAGTACTATTACCTACAACTTAAAATTATCAATCAATTGCCCCAACTATCCGGAACCGGTTATAGTACTGGTAAATCCATCATCAAAGAACAGGTTGCCACCTGGTTGGCCGAGGAGATTTATTTCCTGGAAAAAAAGCAACATCTAGAATACTTTTTTACAAGCACTAAAAGTGACCAGGCTACCAGTTATCATAAACTGCATACAAATCTTTCTGTAGCTCACCTTTCGCTGGCAGTTAAATTGTTAATTGATACCGGCATCATTAAGCACAACAACACGACAGAACTGATGCGTATGGTAGCTAAAAATTTCAGAACGGAAAAAAGCGAGCATATTTCTGAAGATAGCCTTCGGAACAAAGCATATAATATCGAAACTACTGCAGTGAAAGGCATGCAGGATGTTATCGTTTCGCTGTTGAATGAGATCAGGAAATACTAATGGAGGTTAAATGCCGTTGGTTGGAGAACAGATGGCGGCGAGGTTTCGGTGCGTGAGGCACGCACCGAGGCAGGGGAATATCCTTATTTGAATTACAAAGTAAAACACTAATAATGAACCATTAACTATGACATCAAATTTAGAAACTTTAATATATTTTAGTAAATTTGGCTATAGCAAAAGCAGTTATAAAGAAGTCAGATAAAGAGGCATCGAGCCTATTTCATAACATCATGGCTGCATCGGTGAAGGGAAATCCTAAGCCTGCACCAAAGAAAGCAGCCAAAAAGAAAG
>JAKQKY010000418.1 GCA_029560415.1 Bacteroidota bacterium
CGGCTTCCACATGGAAGCCGCTTTTACTTTGTAATGGAATTAATTTATTTGAATACAGATTTGATATAAGCTTCAACTTCTGCACCTTTTGCTTTGCTGATCTTGTCAAATGCCGACTTAAATGTTGGATCTACAAATGACCTGAATTGCTCAGGAATCATGTTCCTGAAGTTCATCATGTAATCAATACCGGTTTTGATCTTACTGATCTCGTTCACACGGGCAAGGTATTCGGCAAACTTGTTGGTCATGCCTACTTTTTCCTGGCTTGGAGGAGCCTTGTCATACGACCTGGCAATGAAATCAAAATCAGCTTCAGTTCCTTTGGTCAACAGGGCAGAATTAACCTGCTCTCCCAGGGCACCTTTAGCATCACTGCTGAATTTCTTGGCCAATGCATACACGCTCGCAGTATCAAGGGCTGCAAGGCCTTTAAAAGCAGCACCTGCCACACTGTAAGATGAATCATTCACAGCAGCCTGGTAGATCGGAAGGTATTTTGCATCGCCGTTTTTCACAAGGAAATTAATGGCAGCTGCTTTCACTTTCGTGTTATTGTCTTTCTTGGCCATCTCTTCAATATCCGATAATACCACTGCATCTGTTTTATAAGGTGTAGCAGCAATTTTCTGGATGGTATAGATCTTCAGCTTAGAGAATTTATCACGCAATCCTTTAGCGATTTCGGGCATGCTTTTTTTAGCGAAGAAATCAAGCGCCTCTTTTCTATCCATATAATTTTTGGCATATTTCCATTGTGCGATATAATTCTCTTCTGATTTATTATCCGTTTTTTCGGCCAGCAAAATCTTTTCTGCATCTACATTGATCAGTTCAGGCTTGGTGCTGGTTTTAAAGTAGAAAGTATCTTTTGCGTTATTGAGCACCACATGAAAACGTTCTTTATTACCTGCTGTATATACGTCGATCGCAATTGGTAATGTAAACACTTTCCCGGATTTCTGCGTTTGTTCTACGATCACTTCCGACATACCTGGCATCCCGGTAATATCGTAATTGTAGCTGATCTTTAATTTCGGGTGTCCGCTACCGTAATACCATTGGTTCCAGAACCAGTTCATATCCTTACCGGTTACTTCTTCAAAAGCAAGGCGCAGCTGGCCTGCTTCCCCTGTTTTGAATTTATTCGTGGTCAGGTAATAATTAAGTGATTTGAAAAAGGCTTCATCTCCAACAATATTGCGCAGCATATGCAGGATGCGGCCTCCTTTATTATAACTCACCCCGTCGAATACATCTTCTTTATCTGCATAGTGAAAACGCACCAGGTCTTTTTGTTCACCACCACTTTGTATATAGCCCTGCATGTCTTCAAAGTTGTGTGCATCTGCAAAGTCTTTACCATATTTATATTCATCCCAGAGATATTCGCTGTAGTTGGCAAAACTTTCATTTACGGTGATGTTGGTCCAGCTTTCAGCCGTTACCAGGTCACCAAACCATTGGTGAAACAATTCGTGTGCAATGGTTTCTTCCCAAACGTTTCCGTCGATCAGCTGCCTGCTGTTCTGGTATGCACTTTCCTGGTGCAGGGTAGCCGTGGTGTTTTCCATAGCGCCACTCACATAATCCCTTCCTACGATCTGTGCATATTTGGCCCATGGAAATTCAACGCCCAGCTTTTCAGAAAAGAACTTGATCATTTCTGGGGTATTACCAAATATTTTACGGGCATAAGGAGCATATTCTTTTTCTACATAATAACTTACTTCCTTGCCTTTATAGCTGTCTTTGATGATGCTGAAATCACCTACGCCCATGAAGAACAGGTAAGGAGCATGCGGCAGGTCCATCTTCCAGTAATCGGTACGGGTGCCGTCTGCATTTTTTTTCTGGCTGATCAATAAGCCATTGCTGAGGGTTACATATTTCTGCGGAACCGTCATGTAAATTTCTTCGGTTGATTTCTGGTTTGGTTTATCTATGGTCACCATCCAGGCGCTGTTGGCTTCGGTTTCACCTTGTGTCCAGATCTGCGTTGGTTTGTTTTTATCTTCTCCTTTCGGGTTAATGAAGTACAAACCTTTTGCATCAGTGATCGCGGCGCTACCAGTGGCTTTCAGCTCGTTTGGCTTGCTGATATAATCGATGTATAAAGTATATTTTTCTGAACCGGAATATAAACGGTCGAGCTTAACTTTCAGTTGAGCACCATCATAAGTATACTTCAAAGGCGATTTGGACGTGCCTTTCATCATAGAAAGTTCTTTGATCTCCATGCCTTTTGCATCCAGCAATAAAGAATCGGTAGGATAGAAATGTGGTTGCAATGTCAGCCATTCTTTACCATAGAGGTAAGATTTATCATAGTCGAATCGTACATCAAGTTTTGTATGTACCACGTCATTGATCTTGGGGTTGCTTTCGCGTAGGATTTTTTTCCAGGAAGTATCCCTTGGTTCATCATCTCCTGGTTGGGCCTGTATAAAAAAAGGACCTGCGACCAGGGCAAGTAAAAAGAAAATTTGCTTCATAATTGATTTTTTGTGCCGTAAAAGTAAAGTCTTGGATAGTAAAAAAACGTTATTTTTTTATAAATGGTAAATGATTCTTATTAATTAGCTTTGATTATTAAAGAATTACCGAGGATGAAATCATTCAATGCAATCCTGCTTTCGTTTCTTTTTCAGATGGGCGCAAAGGCACAGGTTTCACATTTCATATACATTCAAACCGAAGATAAACAGGCTTTCTACGTTAAGCTTAAAGAAAAGATTCACAGCTCTACAGGGTCTGGTTACCTGCTGATCCCTCAATTACAGGAAGATACGGTACAGCTGCAGATAGGATTTCCTAAAAATGAATGGCCTGCGCAGGATATTTCCGTGATCTTATCAAAAAAGGATGCAGGTTTTTCCCTGAAGAATTTTGGCAAAGAGGGTTGGGGTTTGTTTAACCTGCAAACCATGGAAGTGCTGAAACCTGCACCTGGTTTGAAGGAGACAGCATCAGCATCTGTTCCTACGGGGGATGCTTTATCGGCTGTACTGGCTGATGTGGTAAATAAGCCTGGAATCGGTCAAACGGAAGCTGTTAAGGCAGATAGTGTTATTAATGTGCCCGCCAGGGAACCGGTTCAAATAATAAAGGCAACTGATGTGGCTGTTTCTCAATCCCTGGTAAAACTTAACCCGGTTTCAAAAATATTCTCAATAAAAGAAGAAGCCGGTATCAAATTAGGTTATGCCGATAAAGGGGAGGAAGGTACCGATACGATCGATGTTTTCATACCCAACGCAGTACCCGCTGTTCAGAACGGATTGCAACAAACAGTTATTACAGCAACACGAGTAATTGAAAAGAGCAACCTGGTTGATTCCACTGCTCAATTACAAAGAGAACCTGGTAATAATACAAAGCCGGTGCAAGCTTCAAATATTACCTGTAAGCAATTGGCCACAGAAGCCGACCTGTTGAGGTTGCATCGTAAGATCGCAGCGTGGAAAGATGTTGATCAGCAGATCGCAGCAGCAAAAAAGGCCTTCCAGCAAAAATGTTATAGTACAGGACAGTTAAAACATTTAAGTAGCGTGTTCGTTTCGGATGAGGCTAAGTATCATTTTTTTGATATCGCCAATTCGCGTGTTTCAGATCCTTCCAATTTTCATACCCTGGAAAGTTTGTTATCCGACCCATATTATATTGCCCGTTTTAAGGCGATGCTTCGTTGATCCCAATTTTTGATCCATGGCAAGATTTTTCATTGAAGTATATTATAAGGGCACAAACTATGCAGGCTTCCAGGTGCAGCAAAACGCCAATACCATACAGGCCGAGGTAGAAAAGGCCCTGGGGATCTACTTCAGGAAACCTTTCGAACTCACCGGCTCTTCCAGAACTGATAAAGGAGTTCACGCCATTCAGAATTTTTTCCAGGCGGATGTAGAAGCCATAGGGTCGGCTGAAATGGAGCATGCTGTGTATCATTTGAATGCGATCCTTCCGGAAGATATCGTGATCAGGTCTGTCAGGGAAGTTGATCCTGCTAAGCATGCCCGCTTCGATGCAAAGTCACGCACCTATGAATATACCATTTACCAGCAGAAGGATCCCTTTCTCGCCGATAGGGGTTTTTTCTATCCATATATGCTGGATATCAGCTTATTGAACGAGGCTGCCCGATTGGTGCAGGCCGCATCTGAATTCAAGTCATTCTCCAAACACAATTCTCAGGTGAAAACATTCAGGTGTACTATTTATGAAAGTATATGGGTTTCCGAATCCGGGCTCATCAGGTACCGGGTCAGGGGCAATCGTTTTTTGCGGGGCATGGTGCGTGGTTTGGTAGGAACGATGTTAAAAGTAGGGCGGGGAAAAACCAGCCTCGATGAGTTTGCGGCCATCATTGCAGCAGAAGATGCCTCGCTGGCCGATTTTTCGGTGCCTCCCCAGGGCCTCACGCTTGTATCTGTTCAGTATGAATAGATTGTGGTTCCCGATGTCTTTAAAAAAGAGTGGTCTTTTTTCAAAAAAAATGATACTTCTACAACCTGCGCCCAGTGGGCTTTTCAAGAAATAAGGTTCCTTCGTTTGAACTTTTGTTTGTAAATCTTTCAAAATAATTTTGGCAGGGAATAATATGCCCTTATCTTTGCCGTCCGCTTTTGAAAAAAGGCATTAGTTCTTAAAAAAACAGTCAACCGAAATCAAAAATAATTTCATGAAAATTGAAATTAAATTTGGATGATAAACTAACTGCCCTTACCTTTGCACTCCCAATTAAAAAACGGGTTTTTTCAAAGGAAAAAAGAGTAGAAAAAGTTTAGAAAAATTTGGATGATATTATAACGACACTTACCTTTGCACTCCCAATGAAAAAAGGGGCAAAAGTAAAGTCAAAAGATCTTTGAAAGTTTGGAAACAGCAGCATTTAAAAACAAGGTAAAGTTAGCGCAAATATTAATTTAGAATTTGACGTTAATTTCCAATGAAATTACACAGTCAGATCATAACAACTCATTTACAATGGAGAGTTTGATCCTGGCTCAGGATGAACGCTAGCGGCAGGCTTAATACATGCAAGTCGAGGGGCAGCGCGGGTAGCAATACCTGGCGGCGACCGGCAAACGGGTGCGGAACACGTACGCAACCTTCCCATAACTGGTGAATAGCCTTTCGAAAGAGAGATTAATACACCGTAACATAACGAAGAGGCATCTCTTTGTTATTATAGGCTTCGGCCGGTTTTGGATGGGCGTGCGCCTGATTAGGTAGTTGGCGGGGTAACGGCCCACCAAGCCTGCGATCAGTAACTGGTGTGAGAGCACGACCAGTCACACGGGCACTGAGACACGGGCCCGACTCCTACGGGAGGCAGCAGT
>JAKQKY010000431.1 GCA_029560415.1 Bacteroidota bacterium
TATGTACGCTGATGATATTGTGTGTTGCTTTTACAAAAGCACAAGTAAACACTTCAGACAGCAGTATTGAATTTATTAAACGAAAAATTGACAGCGTATTTGAACAGAATAAATTACCCGGGTTATTCGTTTCCGTTATCAGCAATGGCCAACAGCATTATTTTTCAAAAGGCTATGCCAACCCGGATACAAAATTACTATTTGACTCGGCCACATTTTTTGAGATCGGGAGCATCACCAAAACCTTCACCGCCTTTGTGCTGCAAAAAGTACTGGATGAAAATACAATCGCCGATACGGCGTCCATCATCCACTACCTGCCCGATTCAGTAAAGACAAATGCCGCTTTGCAAAAGATCAGTTTTGTAAGTTTAATGAATCATACATCCGGCCTGCCCAGGCTGCCCGGTAATATGGTGGTTAAAATGGATAACAGGGCGCCTTACGACAATTATACTGCAGCCCAATTATTCAGCTGGCTAAAAAACTGCAGCCCTGCACCGGATGGTAAAAGCAATTATTCCAACCTCGGTGCCGGCCTGGCTGGTGTATTGGCTGAATTGATCGCTAAAAAAACGTATGCCAGGCTGCTGGAAGAACATATTTTCCGTCCTTTTAAAATGATTGGAGGTACAGAAGTCTTTTCAAAGGAAGAAAACAAAAGCCAGGGTTTTTTCAATGATCAAAAAACAGCTTACTGGAATATGGATGTGCTGGCACCCGCAGGCGGAATCAAGTGCAGCGGTAAAGAAATGCTCCGGTACCTGCAATATATGGCGAGGCCGGAAGACGCAGTTAACAAAAAAATAATTGATGATTTGCTGCAGCCCACCGTAGCGATCAACAAAAATATGAATGTGTGTAAGGCATGGCACACATTTGAACTGCCTGGCAAACCCACTATTTACTGGCACAATGGCGGCACATTTGGTTTTTCCACATTTGCTGCCTTTATAAAAGGAGAAGATAAAGCTGTGATGCTGGTGATCAATAAATTTAGTGGAAATAAAGTTGCAGACGGGCTGGGAGTGGCAATTATGAAACTGCTGATTCGATGAATGATCTAAAAAAGCTGCTTGATCTAAAATACAATTTATACAATAATGCCTCCTTTATCAAGGATGACCCTATCAGCATACCTCACCGCTATACAAAAAAACAGGACATTGAGATCGCTGCCTTCTTTGCTTCCATTTTAGCATGGGGTACAAGAAAAGGTATTATTGGTTCCTGCAATAAATTATTGCAGGGTATGAACAATGAGCCATATCATTTTATAATCTCTGCTGATCTTGACAATAAAGAAACGTTTGAGATATTCCAGGGTTTTGTTCACCGTACGTTTAATGCACATGACCTCTGGCATCTGTTTCATTTCCTGCAATATCATTATCGCCATTATGAAAGCCTGGAATCTGCTTTTAGTAAATGGCTGCAACCCGGAGATGACAATATTGAAAACGCATTAGCCGGTTTTCATTATTATGTATTCAGTTTTAACGAAGATGCCAAAGAAGAAAAGCATTGCCGCAAACATATATCCACGCCGTTTAAAAAATCGGCCTGCAAAAGACTCAATATGTTTTTACGATGGATGGTACGACAGGATGATAAAGGAGTTGATTTTGGTATCTGGCAAACGATTCAACCTTCGCAGCTCATTTGCCCACTGGATGTTCATGTAGCAAGAGTAGCGAGGCGA
>JAKQKY010000117.1 GCA_029560415.1 Bacteroidota bacterium
TGCTGCACCTACTGCCGAATTATCCTGATAACCACCTACAATAGCTGTATTACCATCTGATGAAATAAAAACACAACGACCTTGATTTGCATTTCCAACAGCGCCGGTACCTACCATCTTTGCTCCCTGCTGTGCCCATACTCCACCCGACCGGGCAAATATCCATGCAGCGCCAGCGCCAAAATTATCACCGAATCCACCCACAATAGCTGTATTGCCATCGGATGAAATAGAAACAGAAAAACCCTGTTGGGTAGTAGTAAGAGACCCCGTTCCTACCAACTTTGCACCTTGTTGTGTCCACACCCCGCCTGAACGGGTATATATCCATGCTGCACCTACTGCCGAATTATCCTGATAACCACCTACAATAGCTGTATTACCATCTGCAGAAATAGAAACAGCACTGCCCTGCCTTGCATTTCCCAAAGCCCCCGTGCCTACCAGTTTTCCACCTTGTTGTGTCCATACTGCACCCGACCGTGTATATACCCAAGCTGCGCCTACATTACTATTATCGCTATACCCTCCTACAATAGCTGTATTGCCATCTGCAGCTACAGCAACAGAAACACCTTGATATGCAGCTCCGAAAGCTCCCGTACCTACCAGCTTTGAACCCTGCTGAGTTGAAGGATATGGGGTAGGAGTAACCGTAAAATTTGTTGCTGTGGTAATAGTGCCACCAGTATTGGTAACAGATACTGCACCTGTAACAGCACCTGGCATTATCATACCCACCAATGTTGTTCCACTATTAGATACAGCAATGGCATATACCCCACCAATGCTGAAGGCTGTTGGAGAATTCAAATTAGTACCTGTAATGGTTACCAATGTACCAACAGGGCCGCTTGTTGGTGTAAAGGAAGTAATGGTTGGAGTGGGAATAAATGTAAACCCCGCAAGCGTGGCAGTACCGGCAGATGTTGTTACACTTACTGTGCCCGAACTGCCGGCACCTATTACCGCCGTAATGGTTGTGGTGTTTACCACTGTAAAGGAAATTGCTGGTGTGCCGCCAAAACTTACGGCTGTAGCTTCCGTAAAATTGGTGCCCGTTATAGTTACAGTGGTGCCGCTTGTGGCGGTTACTGGCATAAACGATGTGACTGTAGGTAAAATAGATAGATTATATAACTGTACAATTTCTGCATCTGATAATGCCCGGTTATAGATACGCATTTCGTCCAGTTTGCCATTTAATCCGTTGTATTGATTTGGTGACAAGGAATTAGCAAACATTGTCCCAAAGCAGGCTGCAAAGCTATAAACCGGGCTTACTGTTCCTTCAGGTTTGGAGGCATTTAGTACACCATTAATGTATATCTTAATAATACCTGATGATCTTACACAACAGATATGATACCATGTATCGGTGTTGATTGCACCGTTTGTAGTTCCGATATTCCCATTTTTAAAATTGAAGTTTACCTGTAAAAATCCACCAAGGTTCCAGGCCCAAATACCATATCCACCATAATTCAGGTTATTATCGTAAAAGCCGGAGGTGTGGGTTAATGGTTCTGTAATGAACATTGAAAACTCCACACTGAAATCCTGATTTGTACCAAAGTTGACGTTAGCATTTATCGGATGGGTTCCATAGTGCACCACATTACTACCCGTATTGCCGAAGCTGATAGCTGAATTTTGAATCCCTGAACTGTTTGTAGTCGGTGTAGCACCTGTATTTATACCATTTATTCCACTGGAACCAGCATCAGTAAAATTGCCATTCATAGGCCAATAAGCTACAACACCGGCGGTGGGCTGAGTTATGCCATTTAATGAAATAATAATGAAGACCAGGAGTAAAATATTTTTCATAATAAAAATTTAATCATTGAACCTTAAACAGTTCCCGTTTTTTACTTTTCGCCGGGAACAGCCAACAGTACTTATATATAAAATCGCTGGCTCTCTTAATCAAAGTTATCAGGCCATTTGCCATCAGCCTATAGCAAGAACTTGTCATTTTTATAAATACATTGTATTTTTAATCTATAATTTCACCTCCACTATCATTTTTTACTACAAGCTATGCCTGTAAAGCCGCCTGTAACCTGGCTAAAATATTTTGATGAGTTTGTCAATAAAAAAATAGATCCTGCAGATCTTACCCTGGAGGGAATTGATTCTATCATCAATGTACACCGGCATAGCTTTAATGTGCTTCATCACAGTGTGCCCATGATCTACCTGCTTGATTACACTACCGGGAAATATGCATTTGTTTCCCGTGAATGCAGTACACACCTGGATTTTTCTTATACCAAAATGATGGAAGGCGGCGTAAGTTTTGTGCTGGATAACTATCATCCTGCCGATATGGAATTATTTAATAACAGTATTTTTCCCGACAGGCTCAAAATACTGGAGAGCATTCCGGCCAGCCAGCACAAAGACCATATTTTCTCTTTTAATTACAGGGCAAAGAATGGTAAAGGCCAGTATGTAAATCTGCTGCAACGCAACTCCTTCATTAAATCTGACGAAAATGGACGGCCATTGCTTAGCCTCGGTGTTGTGACGAACGTAAACCATTTTAAAATAGAAAACCCGGTGATACAACTGGTTGAAAAAATCGATCCCATCAATGGTTGTATAGATACCATTTCAAAAAACACGTATTACTTCAGGCAGGAAGATAAAATTTTTACAAAAAGGGAAATGGAAGTATTGCGCCACCTTACCGACGGACTAACCAGTAAACAGATTGCAGATAAATTATTTATCAGTGAACATACAGTGATCAATCACAAAAGAAACCTGCACCATAAATCGAATACACAAAACACAGCCGCATTGATCAGCTTCGCCTTCAGGACCCGTTTGTTGTAAATACATCTTTTGCGAATGCGGCCAGCAGTTCATTAAACGCTTCCGGGGCATCAATGTTTACATAATGGCTTGCACCGGGAATCGTGTGGATTGTTTTGTGCCACAATTGTATGGGGGCTCCGTCAAGGTAATGCTTGTTGACAATTTTTTCTTCTTCTCCAAACACGATACAAACAGGACACCCCGATTTTTGTAACAGTGCCACTTCATCGCTATAATTACCTGTAGCAATGGTTGCATACAAAGAAGACCGGAATGGACCTTTTACAGCATGATACCCTTGAAGAAAAATCTCCAGGTCATTGCTGTCTGTTGACAAAGAAGCTTCTCCTGCATATTTAGTGATCATTTGGTGCGGCACATTTTCTGCAAACACAGCAGTAGCATCTGCACCAGGCAAAATCATTTTATCTAATTCATGTCCTTTGCCAACAATACAGGGGCCTGCCATCATCAGTCCTTGTACCAGTAAATTTGTGGCCATCATTTCAGCTACAATATTTGTACCGAGAGAAACGCTGCAAATAATAAAAGGCTTGCTTCCAGCAAGTTGCTCTACTGCGGCAGCCAATATTCCTGCAAGGGCAGGCAGACTAAAATCATCCTTTTGCTGTAATGCTTCCGAATGACCATGGTTGGGCAGATCAATACACAGCAGGTGGTAATTCAAAAGCAAATTACTGGTTAGCTGCTTGCGCCATGTATAGGAGGAAGTTGAATTGCCATGAATAAATACGATTGCTTTTTCCTTTTCGGGGTGGTATTCATACCAGGCTAGTTGCATGCCGCCGGCGGCTATGGTTTTATGATTCATTGTTAGAATGATTGTATTGCAAAAAATACGATAATTTTTAGACAATTCATTAAAGCCGTTGTGAGATAGTTTTGTATGCATCATTCTGCTGCACCCGCAACTGGTTTACCAGCGGATGTGCCGGGAAAGAGAAGCAATATTGAAAAGCCGGCTTAAAAAGATCTGGAGAGTAAATAACTTATTTTTTTTCATTCATTCTTTCCTGGTCAAATTCCCAGCATCGTATCTCACTGAGCCATTGTGTAAAGCCGGGGACGTTCCGTTAATTCCATAGAAAATGTCTGCGTTATAAACGCCCATTCCGGGCAAAAGCAAGGTCCTTGCCAGCGCACAGGGCCGCAAGTAAGCGACATTGCTGGAAATAATTTTATAATCACTTCCCTCCTGCTAAAACAATGTATTAAGCAACGGCGCATCCTGGCCCAAGGGTGGCAAACCCGGCCAGTCAAATCTTTCATGTTTCATGTTTCCGTCAGGACGGGCATCCTTCGTTCGTATGGTGTAGACAGGCGTTGC
>JAKQKY010000447.1 GCA_029560415.1 Bacteroidota bacterium
AGGAGCCAGGGTATTGAACATGTTGACCAGGATGCAGCATTGCACAAATCCATTATGGAAGGATTGAAAAATGAGCATTTGCGTTTGCGCATTGCAAAGGTGCATCGTGAATTTGCTAACCCGGTACAGGAGGAAAAAGCCCCTTCTTTGGTAAAAGGTATTTTCCAGCAGAAATGGATATTAAGAATAGCGGCGTCCTTGCTGATTATAGCCGGTTTGTACATTGCGCAGGATGCCCTCTTTGTATCGGGCGAAAAGCTATCAGAAACCATGTTTTCAGAATATTATATGGTAAACGAAAGAAACGATAATGGGCCGGGAGCAGGAGAGTTTACCAATAGCTTTTTAAACAAGGAATTTGCAAAAGTTACGTTCCTGTACGAAAAAAATCAAGGGGTACCCCTTCGGGAGCAGTTTCTTGCCGGTTATGCGTATTACAAACAAAATGATTTTCCGAAGGCATCTGAGGTATTCAAAAAAATAATGGAACAAAATGTAAATGCATCTGTTCCATTATACAGGGATGAAGCTGAATATTACTTTGCACTATGTGCCCTGCATACCGGAAATTATACCGGGGCATATACACAGTTCAAAAATATACGTAACAATAAAAATCACACCTACCACGAAAAAGTAAGCGGACTCAATTTATTCCGGATCAGGCTTAAAACTTTTTAAATGCTTTAAACCAAAATATATAAATGCGATTAATGCCATTGTCAGCAAGGTCCAAACGTTGATGTCAACCATTGCAAAAGAATCCTGTTCAGCTATTTTACCGATGTATATAAAATTGGCCCAAAAATTCGCAGTTTTTAGTTTGGGGTTAATATCCCCTGATTGAATAAGGTCGATCTTACTTTTCCTCAGTGCCTCTTCAACCGGCAGGCCCTGCTTAAGATATCGATACATTTGATTCATGAGAAATGCGGTTACTTTATCATCCGTTTTATAAAGGGTAGATACAATTCCTTTTGAACCTGCATATAGAAAAGCCCTTGATAAGCTCAAAAGCCCTTCGCCGCTAACCGATTCACCTGCAGCCGTTTGACAGGCGCTTAATGTTACCAATTCAGTTCCATGAAGATTTAGATTATAAATTTCATGCAGGTAAAGTTTTTCTGCAATACTGCCCGATTGTTTTCCATGAAACAGAATCCAGCTATTTGTACTATCCGTACTTAAAGATGCATGGGTTCCAAGATGAATATACCGGTAAGACGGATAAAGACGGATAAAATTTTGTTTGGTGGCCCTGTTTCTGATATACTTATTTACGAAAGGTAAATTGATCTCGTTATCTGAAAAGGGTAGGCTTTGAATACCACCCGGACCCTGAAAAATCTTTTCAAATGAAAAAGGTGCAAAGCCCAGTATGCTGTCTGATTTCGTAAATTTTGGCACCATTACCTCCTTATTGAGTAAAAGGTTAAAGGAATAATGATAACTGATGGTATGATCCATAAGCAGGTAACTTTCCTTATCTTCATTTTTAGATAATGCATCAAAAGGCAGATAGTACAGGTATTCATCCGGTACAATTACCCAGCGCTTATACCTGGAAGCAATTTGAGAAACCGGTTTAACAAGTGTATTATACAGGCTGTTTCCGCGGGCATAGCCATCAAAGCGTATGCCGTCGGTAATCCGGTAAATTTCCTCCAGATAAAGGCGAAACTGAATGTGAAACTTTTCATTCACCAATATCTTCTCAACATGTACCTCGCTGCGCGACAGGTAAAATAAAAAAATAGTATTACCACTGATAAAGTAATTCATTAACAGCATATTCCGGTCAATTCTAGCCCGGATGCTTTCCAGGTAATCATCCCTGTTAAAGTTCTCATCATTAAAAAAGAAGCCAAGCTCAGAGGTAACAAAAGATTTCTGCAGCCTGGAAATCTCAACCTGTAATGATGCGATCCGCCTATTAATTTGTGCAGCCTCTTTTTCATCAGTGGTTTGATTGAGTTGCGTAAGGTAGGCGGCATACAGTTGTTTCAAATTCGACTCACGTTCCAATAGTTCTTCAGGCACGGATGAATTGTGTTTTTGGCGGGCATCCTGCAGGGTTTGATACAGAACATTCCCCTTATAGCTTTCTATAATCCTTAATACATCATCAAGAAAGGATTTATCCTTTGTGGAGGCCTCATACGCTGTTTTTACCGCATCATCAAAAAGAGAGCGGCTGTTTTCAATAAAAAACATCCGGGCATCATCATTGTCAAAATTCGTTAATATATACCTGCTCAGTTCTACAGCTTTCAAATAGATACGACTTGCATTGAAAAGATAGGTCTCGTTGCCCTCACGTTTGTATTTTTCATAAACCAAGCCTGCCTTGTATACCAAAACCTGAAAAAAAGTTAAAGGCGAAACAGAGGCTGATACATCTGAAGGGAAATCATAAATGCTTTTTGAAACATAATTAAGGTGAACTTCATTTAATGCACGGTTTGCCCATAACAGCGATTCGTTCAGAAAGCCTGATTTATAGGCGAGCTGACTTCTGTACAGGTATGATAATGCTTCCTCCTTATTCTTTACATTGCCGGTTAGCTTTTTATTTTCGTCAATTGCCGCAGCAAAATAGCTTTCCGCCTGTTTATAGTTTCCTTTCAGCATGTGAATACGGCCCATTTCGTTACGTGCAATAATCCGGCCAAATCCTGCCGTTCATAAATCAATAAGGCGGAATCTGCATGGCCCTTCTCAAGCAATGCATGTGCCAGGTTTTGTGCTACCAGCGTATTCTC
This sequence comes from Bacteroidota bacterium, assembly GCA_029560415.1. Classification (GTDB taxonomy): domain Bacteria; phylum Bacteroidota; class Bacteroidia; order Chitinophagales; family Chitinophagaceae; genus Ferruginibacter. The sequence continues at coordinate 2,763 of JAKQKY010000447.1, forward strand.
AGGATTATCCAGCACCAGTTTTTTGAAAATACGGATAGATGAATCGTAGAAGTGCAGCTTAAGCAGGCAATTGGCGGTGTTGCTTTGAATATTATTATAAAAATCCCGGTATTGTTCCGATTCT
>JAKQKY010000465.1 GCA_029560415.1 Bacteroidota bacterium
TGTAATACGGGCATCAAATAAACCCGATTTTGGTATCACTAAACTTACCCGAACCGAATTCGCTGGTATCTGGTATGTTTTCACATAGTTCGTTCCATTGATCTTAACCTGCACCGTGGCCGCAGCTTCGGTACTCAGGTATAATACCATGTCCATATTATTGTTACCAAAATCCCAGTGGTGACCATAAGCAACCCAGAAGCGGGTTCCTTTATTGGAACTATCCACCGGATAGGTGGTTACTGGTGGTGGAGGTACGGTACCATCTGTAAGTCCTGTAAATTTATCGATGAATACCAGGTTGGTGTCTGCATAGAAATTCTGATAGGTGTCTACCGTGCTGTTGGCATTCACTACCCAGGCATTGCTGGCATCGGTGCGACCCAGTTTGATGGCTGGTTTGGTAGGAATGAAGCCCTGCCATGAATCTACAAAGAATTGCTGTACATCATAATCGTAAGCTCCCTGTGCAGGCACATCAATGGCAGTATAATAATACATGGATAGTTGTCCTGTTGCCAGGCCAGGAGGGATCACTCCGGAATACCTGCGCAATGATATAGAAGCGGGGACCGGTGCTGTTGGGCTATAGGTAATTTTCGTAACCGTATCCGTTCCATACATGAATACTTGCGTGGTACCTGCAGCTGGTAAAAGTGGTATGGCTGTAAGAACGGTTGGTAATGCTGTAGGGAAGAATTCATATGCACCCATATCCGGAACGCCGGTAGTAAGGGTGGTTGGCCTTGGATCATCGTTGAAATCCAGGTTATTGTCTGCGTTTTGCACACCACGTCCGTGAATCGCCCAAACATCCGGGTTTGCCAGGTCGGGACGCAGATCGGTGGAACTTAGCAATGCCGGTTGAATGGCAATAGAACTCATGTCCCAGAACGAGGTATCCCTCCAGCGTTGTAAGTTCGCATATTGGTTGGCGTTATTCCACTGGATCAATACAGGTCCGTTGGTATAAAAAGTATTGTAATCTGAATTGATGAAATTAGGATTGGTCACAAACATGGCCCTTCCGGAACCAAGGTGAGAGAAAATATTATTCTGGATTTGTACCGAAGGCAAAGCGCCCGACGTTTGTGCAAAATAAGCAGCTACGTTATTGCTGGTAGAACTTGCGTTGCTCACGATGGTATTGTTCCAATAACGGTTACCCCCACCCGCAGTACTATAGGATCCATAGGATGTGATACCTGAAGTGTTAACACTGATTACATTATTTACAAAAGTTGTATAGCTGGAAGCTGTTTGATAGAGTCCATACAGGTTGCCTACGTTGCCGGTGGTAGCCATAATCGTGTTATTAGCTACACGGGCCCTGAGGCCTGTCCTGCCATCGCAACCCGAGAAGTACATACCGTAAACGGTTGAATTGGTACCACTCATGTTGATCATGTTCCGGGTATAACTGAAGGCTGAATCACTGTTGATGCTGTAAATACCATAGGAGTTTGTGTTACCACCTATTCCCAGGTTCACGTTATTGTTGCTGACTTGTATCCTTCCGTTGAAGCTGATATACATGCCATAGTTGAAAGTATTGTTTACGATATTGCTGTCGATCACGTGATCATAACTCAGGTTGGTTGCCGAAAGACCCGACCAATAAATTCCACTGGCGCCATTGTTGATGGCATTGCCTTTGATAACATTGGACTTACCTTTTAGCAGGTTTGCATAGATACCCACAACGGTTGTTCCTGTAGCTATGGTAGCCGGTACATTGATGGTACAGTTTACAATGCTGTCGAAGGAAGCGATATTCGCTACTTCTATAGCACGGCCATTGGTGGCATTGATCGCTGTTATAGTGATATCACGGTAGGTAATATAACTGGCACTATCAAGTTTCAACACATAGTTTACATTCGGATTAGTAGCATCAAAAGTAAGTACTGCAGGCAGTGTATTTGCAGGATCACCTATGAAGCTAACCCTCGATGTTGGTGAAGTTCCGCCAACTGCGTGCATGCGTACCTGTTCGGTATAGGTATCTGCTGATACATAAAAATTCACAGCACCGGTGATGCCACATTCCAACGCAGCAACCGCTGTTGTAAAGGAAGTGAAATTGGTGGGTGATGCAGGTAAATTTTTATTGATGGTATAATCTCCCGCAAGGAATGCCGGGTTCAGGGTAACCAGTACCGGTATGGAAAAATCGGTATTGCCTCCGCAGGTAATGGCCGCACGATAGTAAAAAGTACCGCTGGCGAGGATAATGGTATCTGCCAACAACCGCGGACCACCGAGTGGTGACCATGGACCGGCTATATTGGTAGAGAATTCCCACTGGAATGTTTGTCCTGAACCAAATGAGTTTCCAGCCAGCGTAAGTGCGATAGGTGTACCTACGCAAATACCAGATGAAGGATTTGCGAAAGCATTACCGGCAACCGGCGGTGCAATACATGGGGGAACGGCAAATTCATATGCACCCATATCTGGTGTAGTAAGGCTACGGGTGTTGTTTAAAATATCTGTTGTGATTCCTAACGCTGCACCACGATTATCCAGGATAATTGAGAAAGGAGTAAAGTTTCCTGTAGGAGGGCTCAGGAAAAGAGGATCTGCATCAACAGAGATCTGGTCTTGACCGGTAGCGGTTATCCAGCTTGCCAGGGTAGCCCTATTGGCACCATTGTATCCAATGAATGCATTGTTACCCTGCACAAAGAAATCATTTGTATTCGAAAGGATCGTACTGGATGGCGTATTATAGAACAGGCAGAATTTATTTGCATCCCCTGCCCTTGTAATGGAAAAGATGTTGTTCCTCAATTCGATTCCCGACGCATCGGCTGTTTGATAAAAACCATAGGTAAGTGCTGAAGTAATTTCAGGATCGGCAAGCGCAACCGTGTTATGATAATAGATTACACTGTTAGAACCGTTATTATACAAACCATATTGAGCAGTCGGTGCATCGAAATTATAAATGAGGTTATTGGTCACCATATTCTCCTGGCCACCTATTGCATCAACCCCATTGAAATATATACCGTAAGATGCCGATGTTACCCCTGTATTCCCGGTATTTGAATTGTGGATCCGGTTCTTGGAGATCTGCAGGTTCGTGTTCAAACCATTTACATATATACCATTAAATACGCCGATGGTTGTACGGGTTGGCCGGCTGATATTGTTAGATTCAATCAAAGCAATATCATTACCTCCCAGGTAAATACCATAGGTATAAAAATCGGAAATGGTATTGCCTGTGATAGCGTTTACGGTAATAGGAACTGTATTGCTACCCACCATAGTGATTCCATAAAGTCCACCAGTGATGGTATTGTTGCTAAAGGTATTGCCATCGCACAAGGTATTTCCGGTGGTGATGGCCGCATTGTCGGCAGCATTCATCACGATACCCGCGAAATTTGTTGTAGTAGCGGTTGTATTGGCTAGAATTGTACAGTTGTTAACGGTATTGCTGTCGGCATTATCAATGAGCTGTATGCCATATCCAAAGGTACCGGCGCCATTGGCTGCGTCGATCACCAGGTTGTTGAAAATAACATGATCAGTAGACCTTAATTTGATAACTGCTCTTTCATCTGTATTGGATGAAGAGAAACTTATCGTGTTACCGTTACCGTTAAAAGTTACCGTATTTAATGCAGAAGTACCTTGTATAGTATCCAATACCAGTTGTTCGTTATAAGGCCCGCTTCCGGCTATAACATTAAATATAACCGGACCGGCGATACCACATGCCATGGCTGCTTTGGCAGCATTGAAACTTACAAAGTTGTTGGGTGCGGGACCTGCAGAATTGATCGTATAGGTACCTTCCGGTAACGCAGGATTTACAAACAACAATACCGGTATAGAAGTAACAGAATTGCCTCCGCAACTAACGACTACCCGGTAATACTGGGTTACGTTGGTAACAATGATGGTATCGGGGTTCGACAGCAAGTTACCAAGGTCTACAAACGGACCACCCACATTGAGAGCGGATTGCCATTGATAGGTTTGACTAAGCCCGTTTGAATTGCCGGTAAGCATTAACTGTATGGCAGTGTTCTGGCATACCGGGTTGGCGCTGAAGGTTGGCGTACCCGGGGTTGCTGGCACCACACAAGGCTGTGGTGTATATTCATATGCCCCAACATCAGGTGTAGTGGAACTTCTTACAACACCCAGGATATCTACTGTTACCCCAACCGGGATACACATATTATCAATCGAAGCATTCAGTGGTTTATAATTACCTGCAACTACATCGGTAAAGATCGGGTTACTGGCCCTTGAGTTAGCATCATTGGGCGTAGCCGTCTGCCAGCTAAGCAGGGTTTGCAGTGGTGAACCCAAAAACCCGGTGAAGGCATCTCCGGTAGGGGAATTAAGGTATAAGATATTCCTGTCGGAAATAATATCAGAAGCAGCGTTATTGAAATAAAGTGCATACTTGGTGCTGCTACCCGCCCTCGTTATAGATACGATATTGTTCTCAAATCGAACACCTGCAGCCTGGGTGGTCTGGTAAAATGCCCTTGAAATGGCTGTTCCGCCAATTCCATCCAATGCAATGGTATTGTGAAGGTACCATACGTTGTCGGACCCGATGTTGTGTATCGCATATACGTCTCCGTTACCAGTAAAATCGTACATCAGGTTATTCGTTACTTTGTTTTCGATTCCTCCCAATGCATCCACACCTGTAAAATAAATACCATTCACTGCAGAAGTACTTAACGGATCACCACCGCAAGGATTGCTGATGGTATTGCGGGTGATATTAAGCAGGATATTCAAACCGGTTACATACACTCCGTAAAAAGTGGTAACGGGTGTGCGTAAGGGTCGACTGATGCGGTTAGAATCTACCAGGGTATTAAAATTCCCGAGCAGGTAAATGCCATAAGAATAGAAGTCATTGATCTGGTTATTGCTGATAACATTATTACCATTTGCCAAAGTAGGACTGCCCACAATGGTGATGCCATAGTGACCACCCGTGATGGTATTGCCACTGAGGCGGTTGCCATCGCAGGAAGAAGCACCGGCAGTAGTAGCTGAAGTTGCTGAAGAACTTAATACGATACCGGCATAGTTAGTCTGGATCGCACTTGTATTAACATTGATCGTACAATTGGTAACCGCATTGCTATCAGCATCATTCAGCATATGCACCGCAAAACCATATTCGGTAGCGGTTGTTCCAAGTGCCGAGATCACGAGGTTATTAAATTTAATATGATCGGCACCGTTTAGTTTGATCACGGCCCGTTCGTTGGTATTTGATGATAAGAAAGAAATCGTTCTGCCGTTACCGTTAAATGTTACGGTATTGGTTGCCGATGCACCTGGCACGGGAGTCATGATAAGTTGTTCATTGTATGGTCCACTGGCCGGATCTACATTAAATACAACCGGTGCATTGATACCACACTTGATGAAATCATATGCTTCATTAAAAGTCTGGAAATTGGTACCGCCCGTTGGCAGGATGCTATTGATGGTAAAAGTACCGCCAACCCCTGCTGCTGTATTTACCTGTACGCTATTGGAATTTACAGAAACACCACAGGTAACCACCAATTGATAAAAATGTGTTGTGGTTTGGGAAGTAGTAAGTGACGGAGATGTTGCACCGGTAATATTTGTAAAGTTCACGTTATCTGTAGACTCCTGCCATTGATATGTTTGACCGGTGCCGCCTGTGCCGCCGGTACTGCTGAGGGTAAATGGTACGTTCAGGCATGCACTCGATGCCGAAGAACTAACGGTACCGGGTACCGGAGGATTGGTACAGGGACCAAAGGGCGCAAAAGTAACTGCCCCGGTAAAATATCTTGGTGTGGAGCCGAGTGCAATACCTGCTCCCGCATAACCAACATTGAAGCCAGCTAACTGGAAATTACCTGTTGCCAGGGTAACACCTCCGTCGGTAAAAGTATTGGGTGCGGCAGCAAGGCTATATCGTGTATTGCCAGGTCCTGTATTTCTTAATACGAAACGGTATTGGGTAGCAGCCGGGATAGTAAAACTCAGTCCCGTAAAATTAAGTGGGGTGATTCCAGGTGCTGCAACCGAAGTAGCCGATGAAGTGGCGATCAAAGTCCAGGGAGCTGCAGTAACATCTGTACTGGCACCGGATAATGATGTAGCAGAATAATACAACTGCCAAACAGATCCATTGTCTACGACGGTACACCAGTTCGAAACGCCGGTGAGATTTATCGCAAACGGGTTGGTATTATTCAGTAAAAAACTAATATTGGAAGGGCCTGCAAGGGAACCTCCACCGGTATAAGGTGGGTTAGGAAGGGTTGTAATAGTTGTTTGTGCATGCACGGTCATTACAGAATACACCGTGAGTGTTACAAAAAGCAAAAACCTAACAAAAATTGACGAGTACAATTTTCTCATTTGGAGCAGTTTTTAAAATATAAAAAACGTATTCAACGATTGAAATAGCCTGGAGATTGTATAATCAGTGGGGGCGGAAATTCAACTTTTCATCCGGACATTAAACCAATAGGTTAAACAAAACGATAAAAAGTGTGCGTAAGTTAACTTAGATTTTTCTTGCAACCAAAAATTGGTTGACATAAATGGCTATAAAATCGGGATAATTTGATTAGTGGTAAAAGGCGGCAAGGATTTATGTTTGACCATTAAAACCTGGATACAGATGTAAACCTTATCCAGTATAATATATGGAATTATATTGGCATTCATCAGCAGCATAATGCGCTGAAATATAATTAATAATGACCAAGTATTGCTTTGACGTTGAAAACTAATACTTTTTTGTTTCTACCCGTTGAAGTTCCTCCCAGTTGAAGGCATTTTTGTCTATCGCCGTTTGGCTTCCATAGAAATTACCTTGTTTATCCTGGTAAACATGGTTGTATTGATCGAGAAGTTTAACCCGCTGGCCGGTTTCGGTATTTTCATACTTGGTTTCGCCTTTGATAACATCCCCAAAAGCCTCATTTCTCCGGTCGGCGGATGCATTTCTATCCGCATGGGTTTCATCAATAACCCGCTGGGTATGATCCTGGTAATCTTTTACTATGGCAGCGTTCTTCTTGTTGATGTCCTGGTTTATATTATTTCCTTTTTGCACAAGCCGGGCATTTTCAGCTTCCCAGGCGGGATTCATCATTAATGAGCGGCGGGCATGGGTGACATGGGCATACACGGCCTTGATATCCGTTTTACTCTGCACGATGGATGGCATGGCATTCCAGTTATAATATACTTCACCGTTGAGGTTGGTGGTGGTAATACTTACGATACAGTCTATACGAAGTTTGGTCCCGTCTGCCATTTGCCCATCCACATAACCTGTATACACTGCCTGCTGTTGTTCCTGTTTTGTGGGTAAGTCATTTTCCCCGGTAATATTCAGCTGAATTCCATTTTGTGCCAATTGAGGCAGGAGTATTTTTTTAATATACACAATGGGTTGCACCGGGGCCATTTCATATGGTTGTGGCGGTAAACTAACACCCATCTGTGCTGCTGATTCCCTTGCCTGGCGGGCCATACCCCCATCAGCATAAAAATATGGCGAATAAGGAAGCAATTCGATCACTTCAGCCTGGTTGGGCGACGCCATTTTGATATATACCTGGTTGATGGGGGTAGATCCATTCCATTTTCGGGTAAAAGATTGCTGCATCGGCCAACCTGTTGGCGTTTGAATAGCGAAGGCCACCATATTGTTCATTCCCGGATCAAGGATGCCGTGCAATTCATAAGGGCCTGGGGCCTGGGGCTTTCCGGGTGAATCTTCGCTGCTGGTTTGCTGAACATCAGGATTTGCAGGATTTGCTTTATCATTCCCGGTATTACAGGAAAAAAAGATACCGGACATTATAACGGAAAGGAATATACGCAACATAAAGGGAGTTTTAGATCTTACAAATATGACCGGAAATAAAAACCCCGGAAATACTTAGTTTATAGTAGTTCCGGGGTAATCTATTTGGCTTTGCCTGCGTTTCAAATTGAAAATGAATTGTCTTGAAACACGAAGGCACAAAGGCACGAAGACACGAAGTTTTTACTAAATTTTATGTTTTTCTCTATGCCTCTTTGCCTTCTTATCTCTGTGTTTCACAAATAAATATGTTTATTTCATAGCAGCCAGTTCCCTTGCCAGGTCTTGTCCAAAGCCTGATTTCTTCTGGGCTTCCGGCAGGCTTTCATACTTCGCTTTTAACTGATCGGGTTTAATGATCTTCGACTGGCGCAGGAGTTGATATGCTTCAAAATTCTGCACTACATCCTGTACATATTTGGCCCAAAGATTTTGTTGTGCCTTGCTTCCCAATGCATCATGGTATTTCTGGTATAACTCGATGTTCTCTGTTTTGCTGGCAAATACTTCTTCGTAGGCCAGGTAAGCCGAAAGTACAGGATCATCGATGCTTTGCACCAGTTTGATCTTTTCATTGGCACTCGCAGCCAGTTTATTTTTTGAAATGGTATTCAGTACTTTCAACTGTGCCGAATCAATGCCTATCTGCCTGATCTCACTCATCACTGCATGCTGATCAGATGCTTCTCTTTGCTGGATATCCTGGTACATCGCATAATAAGCTGCTGCTTTGTTACCGGAAAGTTTCGTAACATTTTCTGATACATACTCAAGCATAACCTGATCGCCATTGGCGGCAAAAAAAATAGGTTTGAATGTTCCTGCATCAACTACAATCCGGAATATATGTAACTGAATATCGTCGTTGCTTCGGCTGAAAGTACATGACCCTTTTTCAAGGTCGGCCGAATCAAGCATTTTCTCAAATCCCGGGGAGATCACACTCACCAGGTAAGCTTTTTTCGCCGATTCGATATTTGTATTCACGATTATCTTCCATGGACCTGCCAGGCTAATGGTTGGAAAAGTCAGGACGACCAAAATGGTAAGCAGGAAATTAAATTTCTTCATGAGATAAATATTTTATGTTGACAATGAGTAAAACGATATAATATATAACCTTAAATGGTTTATGGTAAACACATTTTAAATATAGACATATTTTCATAACCGTTCAGGAAACCTGATGCAAATTTTGTTTCAATGTAACAAATGTCACTTTTTACTTAAAGTATCCAGCATACCTTGCTAAAAATTATCTATTATGAAAAAGAACATGGGCAATACCGATCGCATCACCCGAACCATAATCGCCATCATCATCGCAGCTCTATTTTTTACCAATGTAATCACTGGAACATTGGGCATCGTACTCCTGGCTTTTGCAGGCATTTTTTTACTCACCAGCCTCGTGAGCTTTTGCCCGTTGTATACTTTGTTTGGTTTGAATAGCTGCCCGGTTAAAAAATAATTTTTTTTCACTTCATCCAATGAATGTGCTGAGCATTTGTACATAGAAATATGTATGGATTATTTGCGGCCACACATTGATTTGATTGTTTTCAAACACCGATCTAATCAGTATAAAAACTTTTAACTCACCCATTTCAATTTGATATGGGTGAGTTATGATTTGAACACCATGTTTACCTTTCACTTCCTGCTGATACTACCGCGAACTTAGATTCAATTTCAATTTACTTACCTGGCTCAACATTTTTTCAGAGCATATATATCCTTTTTGAAACCCACATGATTCATTAAAATTTATGGTGAAGAACCCGTGAAGATATAACACAGAATATACGCCGTTGGTAACATTTATTACACAAGAACCTGCTTTTCCGAATTCGTACAAGAATCATAATCCCGGTTGATAAAACTCAATTAACTCACCACTTAAGATCAGTAAATATATATGCTGGTTAATGGAATTTTACTACAGCAAATGAACATCAATAAAAAAATGAAAAAATGAAAAATCTTGTAATACTTGGAGCAGGAACCGCAGGAACCATGATGGCCAATCACCTGCATCATACCCTGAAAAGCCCGGAGTGGCAGATTCATATCATCGATGAAAGAGAAGAACATCATTACCAACCGGGATATCTTTTTCTTCCATTTGATATTTATACGCCCGAAGACATCATCAAAAGGATTGAAGATTTTATTCCCAAAGAAGTGCAACTTACCCGGCACAGGATCGACCGGATCATCGCTGACGAAAACCGCATTGAATTAACAGGTGGAACAAGCATCCCTTATGATGTGCTCATCATTGCCACAGGTGCCAAGATAGCGCCCGAAGAAACAGAAGGCATGAAGGGCAGCGAATGGCAGCAATCGGTTTTTGATTTCTATACGTTTGAAGGCGCCCTCGCCCTGCGTAATAAACTCAGAGACTGGCCCGGCGGAAAACTGGTGGTACACATTACAGAAATGCCCATAAAATGCCCCGTGGCTCCATTGGAATTTTCTTTCCTGGCAGATTCTTTTTTCAAACACAAGCATATGCGGGATAAAGTAGACATTACCTATGTAACGCCTTTAAGCGGAGCCTTCACAAAACCCAAGGCCACCGAAGCCCTGGAACACCTTCTCCATGAAAAGCAGATCAACATTGAAAGTGATTTCGCTATTGAGTGGGTTGACAATGATAAAAAAGAAATCGTGGATTACGGAGGTAAAAAAATCTCATTCGACATCCTTGTAACAGTACCTACCAATAAAGGAGATGAAGTGATAGAAAGGTCTGGCATGGGTGATGATCTTAATTATGTTCCAACGAATAAAGCCACTTTACAATCATTGGCTCACGGGAACATTTTTGTATTGGGAGATGCCAGCAATATTCCGGCTTCAAAAGCAGGTTCTGTTGCTCACTTCGAAGCAGAAATATTAACAGAAAATATTCTTCATTATATCCATGGAGAACCACTGAAAGCCGAATTCGACGGACATGCCAATTGTTTTATAGAAACAGGAAACGGAAAAGCATTGCTGATCGATTTTAATTATACACATGAACCCGTTGAAGGATCTTTTCCTTTCCCGGGTATCGGCCCTCTAAGGTTATTGAAAGAAAGCAGGATGAACCATATGGGTAAACTTGCCTTTCGCTGGATCTATTGGAACATGTTGTTGAAGGGTACACACATACCGTTTGTTTCAGCAACCATGTCGGAAAAAGGAAAACAATTTTAATAAGTAATCATTTAAAAAAACAACTATATGGAAAGGATAATCGAAGGCAAAACCATTGCCGTTAATGAAGAAGGATACCTCACTGATTTCAATCAATGGGATCAGAAAATTGCAGAAGTACTGGCTGCCGAAGCAGGCGTTGCGCTTACGCCCAAACATTGGGAAGTATTGAAGTACCTGCAGGATGAACAAAAAAACCAGGTTGCCCTAAGCATCAGGAGAATCGGGAAAAGTGGAATTGTAGACATTAAGGAATTTTACCAGTTGTTTCCAACAGCACCCCTGAAAACGGCCACCAAAATCGCTGGCATTCCGAAACCTGCCAGTTGCATTTAATCAATTTTAAAAATTACAGCGATGAATGAAAATAATGAATCTATCAAAAAGATGATGATCATCTTATCGAAAGGAACCCTTGAAAATGTTTATGCAGCTTTTGTATTGGCCAATGGCGCACGAATGGAAGGCATTGAAGCAGAAATCTTTTTTACCTTCTTTGGATTGGAAGCTGTTCATAAAAAGAAACTGGAACACCTACATGTAGCTACGGTAGGTAACCCGGCCATGCACATGCCAACCATGCTGGGTGGCTTGCCAGGTATGGAAGCCATGGCCTCTTATTATATGAAAAAGGAAATGGAAAAAATAGACATGCCTGATGTACATGAGTTCCTGGATATTTTAACAGCATCCGGGGTGAAACTTTGGGCTTGTAAACTTGCGATGGACATGTTCCATTATAAAAAAGACGACCTGTATGAAGGTGTGGATGAAGTGATCACTGTCGGGGATTTTTATCAAAAAAGCGAGGGAAAGGGTGTACACATGCTTTTTGTATAATATGTTGACCGGAGGCTACTGATTATTAATTATTAATTGTTAATTGTTAATTAATAATCCAGGCCATGAATTGTGACCTTTGTTACACTCCGTCATCTGTGCCGGCCTTAGATTTGCATCATATAAAATTATTATGATCCAGAAAATATTCAGCCAATGGAATTTTATGCGGGCCGCCAGGTTAGTGATGGGAATTGCTATCCTGGTTCAATCGTACCTGTCGCAGGATTGGATGCTGGCCATCGCCGGTGTGCTTTTCACCGTGATGCCATTGTTTAACATGGGATGTTGTGCCACCGGTGGTTGCGCAGTGCCCGTTTCCAAAAAAAATCAGCAAAAAGAAACAACCTATGAAGAAATGGTTAAATAAAAACAAGCTCGCTATGATAGGGGCCGTTGTGGGTGCCATTGCCGGTTATTTTTACTGGCAGCAGGTAGGTTGCTCTTCAGGCACCTGTGCCATTACTTCCAAACCACTCAACAGCAGCGTATATGGTGCACTGTTAGGTGCGCTTGTATTCAGCCTGTTTAAAAAAGAAGACAAAAAAGATTCCTCACCCGAAAAAGAACCGTCATGACATTCAACGAAATCATACAATCCGATAAACCTGTACTGGTCGACTTTTCAGCCGAATGGTGTGGCCCCTGTAAAATGCTTGCTCCTATCCTGAAAGATGTGAAAAAAGAAATTGGCGACCAGGCCACCATCATCAAGGTAGATGTGGACCAGAATCCCGAAGCTGCCCAGGCTTACCAGGTGCAGGGCGTTCCAACCCTCATCCTGTTTAAAAACGGGAAACAACTCTGGCGCCAGAGCGGGGTGATGCCCAAGGCCGGACTGGTAAACATCATCAAACAATTTACCTCTTAAAACACATCGCCATGAATATCTTTCAATCCATCTTTGGCAATTCATCGAATGTTGACCTCAAAAGTTTAGTGGATGATGGCGCTTTCCTGGTAGATGTTCGCACACCGGGAGAATTCGCAGGCGGCCATGTAAAAGGGTCTGTAAACATCCCACTCGATATGCTTCCTGCCCAACTGGATGCATTCAGAAACAAGAAACACATCATCGTATTTTGCCGCAGCGGAAGCCGTAGTGCACAAGCAAAAACATTTCTTGAGCAACAAGGCATACAGGATGTAACCAATGGCGGCGCATGGGATTATGTGCAGCAGTTTGTTTGATGATTATTGTTTATTGTTTGTTGTTTGTTGAGTATTGTTTGTTGATTATTGTTTGTTTTTTATTGTTTGTAGTTTATTGTTTGTAAAATAATGGCAGCCTTGATTCCTGCAGCTGTTTATGTTCCCCTGAAATTATACACATACAATCTTTATCTTTCATTCTTAACCGATGAAGATTAAAAAAGATCCGGCGGTACTCTCCTCCTTTTCAAAGCATTTCCTTCTACAAAAAAGTTATTAAAAATTGTTCCTTCCATGTTTGAACAAAACAAATATGAAAAGAACATGACTGTTTAGCAAACTTTGTTTTAATCACAACATGTGTAAGTAACATAAGTTACCATCCTGCAAAAACACTGGCGTTAGTTTTGCTTCAAAGAAAAAATACATGAACAAAAATACTTACACCGTGTTCCGAACCCTGTTCATTGCCTTGTTTTTCATGGCTGGTATACAAAGCTCCCGTGCGCAGGACAGCACAAAAATAATTTACTTACGTGAAGCCATAAACGCAGCACTGAAAAACAACCGGGCTATTCAACTGGCCGGGATTGAAGAACGCATTGCTGCTTCCAGTTATAAAGAAACAGAAGCCATTTACCTGCCCGAAATCGGTTTCAGCTACAGTGCGATGAATACAAATAATCCACTCAATGCTTTTGGATTTTCACTGCAGCAGAAATCCATAACCCAGGCCGATTTTGATCCGGCCAGGTTAAATCATCCTTCGGGGACTACTGATTTTACTACGAAGCTTTCTATACAGCAACCCATTATCAATATGGATATGTTATACAAAAGAAAAGCTGCGCAAAAACAAATAAGCCTTTACCAGTTAAAAACCCAACGCACGAAGGAGTACCTGCAGTTTGAAGTGCAAAAAGCCTACCTGCAGCTACAATGGGCTTACGATGCCGTAGCGGTGCTGGAAGAAGCGCTGGTTACCAGTAAAGCAGTTTATCAGTTTACAAACAATCATTTTCAACAGGGGCTGATACAAAAGTCGGATCTGCTGCAGGTACAGGTACAGGTTAGTACAGTAGAAACCAACCTGGCCAAAGCAAAATCTTCTATCAGTAATGCCAGCGAATACCTGGGATTGCTTATGGGTGAAGAAAAGCCAGTGATCTATAAAACCGGTGGCACAGATAGCCTGCCAGGAAACATACCCGGAAACATTCAAAAAATAAATGATTCACGTGCCGATTTTATGGCGATGCAAAAAGCCATTGAATCATCTGACCTGATGATCAAGGCCACCCGGATGAACTACCTGCCAAGAGTAAACGCTTTTGGAAGTTATCAATTCAACGACAGCCGGGCATTGGGATTTGGCGCAAACGCCTATCTCGCCGGGATACAACTGAGCTGGGATATTTTCAAAGGGAATAGAACCAAAAACAGCTTGTCTACCCAAAAATTATCCCGTAATAAAATGGAGGAAGAGCTGGTAAAACAAAAAGAGCAAAGTCAGTTGGAACTGAATAAAGCCATGCGTGACCTGGCCGATGCACAGTATGATATCAAACAGCAAACGACTGCGGTTGAGCAGGCTACAGAGTCTTTGCAGATCCTGCAGAATCGCTATCAACAGGGCCTCGTGAATACCACAGATGTATTGCAGGCCGCCAGCAGGCAAACCCAGCAAAAATTTTCCCTGGTGCAGGCCAACTATACCCTGAGCATGACCCAGTACTATATAGAATTTTTAACCGCTTCAGATCACCTATAAAAATATAGCAATGAATATGCAATTGAACAGAAACAGGCTGATGCCATTCTTTATGATCGTTAGTTTATTAATGATACAGTCTTGTTCGCAACCCGAAAAAACCGATATGCGGGCAAATCCAGAAACACCCATCCTTGTTAGCATTGGTAGTGCTGCCGGTGAAGCAACTTCGGGCATACAGGTGAGCGGACAGGTAGAAGCTGCGCAAACGGCCAATATCAGTACCCGCGTGATGGGTTTCATTACCATGCTGAAAGTGAAAGAAGGTGATGCAGTGAGCAAGGGACAATTGCTGGTATCGATCAGCAACCAGGACATCCTGGCGAAAAGGGGGCAATCAGATGCTCAGATCGCAGAAGCCCAGGCAGCCCTGAACAGTGCTCAAAAAGACAAAGAACGTTTTACTATTTTATACAACCAGCAAAGTGCTACAGCCAAAGAATTGGATAATGTAACCCTTCAATATAATGCCGCCAAAGCCAGGCTGGATGGAGCCCGCCAGATGCGCAATGAAGCAAGTGCCATGCTGGGGTATACGCAGCTTACCGCTCCATTTTCAGGTATTGTAACGCATAAAATGGCAGAGGCCGGAAGTATGGCCAGCCCGGGCGTTCCTTTGCTAACCATCGAACAAAAGGGAAGTTACCAGGTGAGTGCAACGGTTCCCGAAAATACGATCCAACAGATCAGGCAAGGCGTGAAAGCCATGGTGACCATCAAGGCAATCAACAAAACATTTGCCGGTGAAGTAACCCAGGTAAATCAATCATCGCAATATACAGGTGGTCAGTATCTCATCAAAGTGAGCATTCCAGATACAGAAAAAAATGGTTTGTATGCAGGCATGTATGCGAATGTTTCCATCGAAGCGAAAGAATCATCGCCTGTGAAGACCAATGCAGCTTCTGTAATGGTGCCTGTTACCAGCCTTATTCAAAAAGACCAGCTTACCGGTTTATATACGATCGGCAGCAATGGAACGGCCTTACTGCGTTGGGTGAGATTGGGTAAAACTTTCGGCGACCAGGTAGAAGTATTATCTGGCTTGTCTAAAGACGAAAAATACATCGTACAGGCAGAAGGAAATTTATATAATGGCGCCCCGGTTAAGATAAAATAACGGGTATCCATGGGCCGGGTGATCACAGGATCATAAGATTAAAACAATTCCGCAAAGTAGATAACAGGATGGTGTAGACGCAATAGTCTATCCAACATTATAAACGTATTAATACACTCAAATGAAAAATGGTTTTTCCGGAAATATCGCAAAGGGATTTCTGCAATCGAAATTAACGATCCTGCTGATGATCGCCTTTTTACTGATCGGCGGATACAGCACCTACCTGATCCCGAGGGAAGAAGAACCCCAGATCAAAGTTCCGATGGCTGATATCTTTATCGGGTATCCCGGCGCCGATCCAAAGGAAGTAGAAACCAAGCTGGCAGCCCCTTTGGAAAAAACGATCTCCAACATCAAAGGCGTGGAATATGTGTATTCTACTTCTATGAAAGGACAGGCGATGCTGATCGTGCAGTTTAAAGTGGGGGAAGACATCGAACGTTCACTGGTGAAATTATACAGTGAGCTGATGAAGAACATGGACAAGATGCCGCAAGGTGTGACCCTTCCCCTGATCAAGACCAGGGCCATTGACGATGTACCGGTATTAGGCATCAGCATCTGGAGTAAGGAATATGATGATTACCGGTTGAAGCAGATCGGGCAGGTGCTTAGCAATGAGATCAAAAAAATTAATGACGTTTCAGACATCCGCATCCTGGGTGGACGAAGCAGGGAAATAAAAGTATTGCTGGATAAAAACAAGATGGCCGAATACCATGTAGATTTTCTATCGATTGGAAAACAAATTCAAAGTAGTAATACTGCATCTCAATCGGGTACACTCCTGCAAGGCGACACCGCCATTTCTGTTGAAACGGGAAATTTCCTGTCCAGCGCAGAAGAAGTTGGAAACTTAGTTGTAGGTATCAACCAGCAACAACCTGTCTACCTGAAGCAGGTAGCGCAGGTAGAAGACGGCCCTGAAACAGCCGATCAATATGTGTTATTCGGATATGGACAGGCCGATACCTCCAAAGCCGCTGCATTCCGATCAAACTACCCGGCCATTACCATCAGTGTGGCCAAGAAGAAAGGCGCCGATGCAATGAAATTATCGGAACAGATCATTCAAAAAGTTGACCGGTTAAAAAAAGACCTCATACCAAATGAGGTACAGGTAACCGTTAGCAGGAATTATGGTGAAACGGCTTCAGATAAAGTATCGGAATTGTTGCTACACTTATTCATTTCCATTGTAGTGGTTACCTTATTTGTGATGCTGGCGATGGGCTGGCGTGGCGGACTGGTGGTGTTCCTGTCGGTACCCGTCACTTTTGCGCTTACGCTTTTCAGTTATTACTTCATGGATTACACCCTGAACCGCATCACCTTATTTGCGCTGGTATTCATTACCGGTATCGTGGTAGATGACTCCATCATCATTGCAGAAAACATGCACCGGCATTTTAAAATGAAAAAACTGCCGCCGTTGCAGGCAGCCATCTATGCCATCAATGAAGTGGGTAATCCTACGATCCTCGCCACTTTCACCGTGGTAGCAGCGGTATTGCCCATGGCTTTTGTATCGGGTATGATGGGGCCTTATATGAGCCCTATGCCAATCGGCGCTTCTATTGCCATGATGCTTTCGCTTATTGTTGCGTTAACGCTTACCCCCTATCTTGGTTATATTTTTCTTCGTGAAAAAGAGAAAAAAGGTTCTGCACACAAATCAAGTAAACCCACGGTGCTGGAAGAGAGCCGAATCTATAAGATCTATCATGCCTTCATCAATCCTATGCTTGAAACAAGATGGAAGCGATGGACCTTCATCATCAGCATTGTGGTGATATTGCTGAGCTCGCTGATGTTGTTCTATACAAAATCTGTGGCGCTTAAAATGCTTCCATTCGACAATAAAAATGAATTCCAGGTACTGATCGATATGCCTGAAGGCACAACGCTTGAAAAAACACAAGCGGTGACCAAGGACATTGCAGATTATGTATCGCGGCAAACATTGGTGGAACATTACCAGGCATATATCGGCACTTCTGCCCCCATTAGTTTCAATGGACTGGTCAGGCATTACGATTTAAGAAGAGGCGACAATGTTGCCGACATACAGGTAAACCTGGTAGACAAAGGCAAACGAAAATTGCAAAGCCACGATATTGCTAAACAAATGCGCAGTCCGATACAGGCCATCGCTAAAAAATACAATGCTAATGTGAAGATCGTGGAAGTTCCACCCGGCCCGCCGGTTTTATCTACGCTGGTAGCTGAAGTATATGGTCCCGATTATGCAGAACAGATCAGGATCGCCAAACAGGTAAAAAATCTATTCAATAAAACAACGGGTGTCGTAGATGCCGACTGGATGGTGGAAGATGATCAACCCGATTACCAGCTTACGGTAGATAAGGAAAAATCGATGCGCCTGGGGGTAAGTACGATGCAGGTGAGCGCTACGGTGCATGCTGCTTTGTCGGGCATGCCGGTTGGGCAAATTTATCAACCCGCAACTTTTGATCAGACCGCTATAAAACTGCGTTTAAGCGATGCCGATAAAACCAGTATCGAAGACATCCTCGACATCAAGATCTTGGGCATGCAGGGCAATGCGGTTCCACTTCGTGACCTCGTTACCGTTAGCAGGCAGCTGAAACCAAAAAACATTTATAGGAAAAACCAAAAAGAAGTGGTGTATGTACTGGCTGATATGTCGGGCGACCTCGAAAGTCCATCCTATGCCATTGCAGAAATCTCGGATAGCTTGAAGAATCTTACCATTCCCAAAGGATACACCCTGCAGGAAGAATACACCAAACAACCGGAGATGGAAGATCAGTACAGCCTTAAATGGGATGGAGAATGGCAGATCACTTATGAAGTATTCCGTGATCTTGGCATTGCATTCGGTGTGGTAATCTTATTGATCTATATCCTCATCGTAGGATGGTTCCAGAACTTTACTGTTCCCTTAGTGATGTTGGCAGCGATTCCACTATCGTTGGTGGGCATTGTACTAGGGCACTGGATGATGGGTGCATATTTCACGGCAACCTCTATGATCGGTTTCATTGCACTGGCCGGTGTGATGGTGCGAAACTCGGTGTTGTTGATCGACTTCATCAACATACGTTTACGGGAAGATATTCCCATCAAACAAGCCATCATCGAAGCAGGTGCGGTACGAACGACGCCCATTCTATTAACGGCCGGTGCAGTTGTATTGGGTGCTGTAATCATTCTCTTTGATCCCATTTTCCAGGGGCTGGCTATTTCACTCATGGGTGGTACCATCACATCTACCTTTCTCACTTTGCTGGTGGTTCCCTTGCTGTATTTTAAAATGATGCGTAAAAAAAATAAAAAACCTTAAACACAGATCATATGAAACTGTTGATCCTCACTTACCTGAAAGAACACGCAACGGATGTAGAAAAGATCTGCAAACAGGCCAACATCTATGTGTATAGCACATCCGATGTAACCGGCTTTAAAAACGGCCAGGAACCCGATATGCTGGAAGAATGGTTTGCCAGTGGTACAGAAAAATTTGATTCAATGATCCTGTTCAGTTTTACGGATAATGAAAAGGCAGATAAGGGCATGACGTCGATCAAAAAATTCAATGAAGAAAATCAAACGCCATTTCCGATAAAGGCCTTTATTGTTCCGGTTGAAAAATTCGGATCCTAATTTTAAAAACTACATCAAATGAAAGAAAGAATCGTACGTGCCGTAGCTGGTCTTTTTGTGTTGACTAGTTTATTACTGGCACATTTTGTAAATTTAAATTGGTTGTGGCTTGCAGTGTTTGTGGGGGTAAACTTGTTGCAATCATCCTTCACGAAGTTTTGTCCGTTGGAAAAGATCCTGGATGCTACCTTGTTTAAAAATAAACAGACATGAAATGAACAACTTCATAGTCCGTGGTATTCTGTAATTTTATCGATCAAAGTTGATTAATACATTATGGAATATTCAATGGGATTTGAAGGCGTATTTGAACCGGCCCTTTTGGAAGAGATGCAGTCTTCTGGAGAATTAATGCATTTCACTGAAGGAGATATCATCATGAATTATGGCAAGTATCTGCGCATGATGCCGATCGTATTAAAGGGTACGGTAAAAGTTTTGCGGATGGATGAGAACGGTAAAGAGATCCTG
>JAKQKY010000474.1 GCA_029560415.1 Bacteroidota bacterium
AAGGATCATCACCAGGTACGTCCGGGTGTGTTTGAGAAAAACGATCTCTTTGCCTTCATCTTCGCCGTGCCGAGTTTCCTGTTGATTTATTTTGGCACGTATGACCACATCTGGTGGATGCAGTCTGTCGGTTTTGGCATCATGCTCTACGGGGCGGCCTATTTCCTGGTGCATGATGTGATCATTCACCAGCGCTTTAAATGGTTCACCCGCAGCAACAATGCCTATATCAAAACCATCCGTTGGGCACATAAGATGCACCATAAGCATATTCATAAACAGGATGGGGAAAGTTTTGGAATGCTCTTCGTTGCCCGCAAATACTGGCAGAAGATACAGGCAGACAAGGCACGGCAAAACCAATCAGCCTAATTCCCCCGGGCTATTTTGATGTAACTTTACATGTAAGAAACAGGTCATCCGGTTTACCAGTAAAGCCGTTTCAGCGAACAGTCATCAAAATTTGAATACACATTACACATATCTGATCATCCTGGTAGCATCCATTGCCGGTCCGCTGGTATTAAGCTTTGATAAGAAGGTAGCTTTTTATACAAAGTGGAAATATGTATTTCCAGCCATGATTTTGCCAGCCGTGTTTTACATAGCGTGGGACATTTTTTTTACTTTCATCGGGGTATGGTCATTCAACCCGGATTATATCACAGGAATTCATCTCATTAATTTACCCATTGAAGAAGTGATGTTCTTTTTAGTGGTTCCGTACTGCTGCACATTTATTTATGAATGCATACGCTGTTATTTTCCTGCCATGACCGATCATGCTGCAGCATCTGTAATACTGAAAGTCATTGCAGCAGCATTGTTTATTGCAGGTATTTATTTCTTTGATAAAAGTTATACCGGCTATACTTTTATATTAACAGCCGTTTACATTGCCGTACTCTTTTTGCTTCGCTGGTATTTTACAGGATTTCATATCAAAGCTTTTTTAATTTCCTATGCCGTTATACTGATCCCGTTTTTAATTGTGAATGGTTTTCTTACAGCCATTCCGGTAGTGTTGTATAATGATGCAGAGAATCTTGGACTGCGCATTTATACTATTCCATTTGAAGATGCCTTTTATGGAATGCTGCTGGTGATGATGAATATTTCAATATTTGAAAAGCTTCGCAGTAAACACAAGTAACCGATCATCAATTCATCTAACCATCATTTCACTTCATAGAGTTCATCCCAACGGGTGGTATGCCGTTTGCTACGGTACTCCTGGCGCATCTTCCAGTTTTTTTTGGTGCCTGCTGCGGCAAATTTTATTACATCGTCCCGCATACTGAAATTTACATTGTCTACCGTATGCATGAGCTGCCGCCTGTTTTGTTCGGCAGCCGGTTGAAACAGGTTATACTGGATAGCATCATCGGGCACAATGCCACTGAGCATCACGCCGGCTTTTAAATACCTTGATCCAGGGTTGAATAACTGGTTCACCAACGGTAACGCATGAGCGATGAGTTCGTGGGTAAGCGAAGTGCAGATTGGAAGGGTACAGTACAAACCTTTTGTTTTAGGATGATAACCGTACTGGTTATCCGAATAATCGTTGGTGACCAGGAACACATTGATGAGGCCGGCGGCGCCTCCCTGGCGACGGAGTTTTTCGGCTGCCCTGGCGGTATAGGTTGCAACGGCTTCGCGGAGTTCTGCCAGGGTGAACACGGGTTTACCAAACATGCGGGTAGTGGCGATCATATTTTTTTTCTGCAGCGGATCTTTCATATCGATACAGGGTTCGCCATGTAATTCTTTGATGAGTCTTTTTCCTACCACGCCGCCGAGATTTTTATTGGCCCATTCTTCACTCATGTTGCGTAGTTTCCAGGCAGTATCAATACCCAGCCAGCGGAGTTTTTCGGCACTGCGGAAACCCACACCCCATACCTGTTGTACGGGCAGGTTTTCAAGGGCTGCGTGTATCTCATCTGCGGTGATCAGGGCGACGGTTCCCTGCGTAGCTTTTTTATTTTTCTTCGCCATGTGATTGGCTACTTTCGCCAGTGTTTTAGTAGGCGCAATACCAACCGATACAGGAATGCCCGTCCATCGCTCTACGGTATTGCGGATATGCAATCCATAATCCCACATGGCCGATTCTTCAATGCCATCCAGGTCAACAAAAGATTCATCAACAGAATATACTTCCACCTGCTGGCATAACATCCGCAGCGTTTCCATCACCCGCCAGCTCATATCACCATATAAATGATAATTGCTCGAGAAAACAGCCACTTCATGTTTCGCTAAAATTTCCTTTGCTTCATAAAATGGTCCGGCCATCTGGATGCCAAGCGCCTTGGCCTCATCGGTGCGTGAAACGATACAACCGTCATTGTTACTGAGTACCACAACAGGTTTACCATGCAGGTGCG
>JAKQKY010000047.1 GCA_029560415.1 Bacteroidota bacterium
AAACCCAGTTCCACATGACTGAGTTCTTCCGGCTTCAACTGTTGCCATGAGTTGCCTAAAGGAGCAATCAATGAAGACAACAGAACGGTTTCCATTCCTGGATAATTGATCCCTTTGGATGCATTTCCAAATAGGGTGAACTGCGGCGATGACAGGATAAGACCAACATGAGGAGCAACAGCTGATTTGAAATTGTTATGGCTATAGTAACGGATACCAATAGACGGTTGCAATATCCATCCATGTCCTAATAACAGTTGCTGATTTAAAGCAGCGTAGGGTGAGAGTATGGCAAAACCGGGCGCATCAAACTTGGTTTGAGGAGCAGGGTTAACACGGTTGAAATTGGCGGATCCTCCCAGGTGATCGTAATCTATCCCGGCGGTAATTGCAGCCAGTTTCCATGGTGTTACCTGTTCTTTCCACCGTAAACCGCTCATTGTAAAACGTGAAATGGTATTGCCATCCGGTGCAGGCTGGTTGAGCCATGAACCATTTCCACGGTTTGTATACAACCGCAATTCTCCCTGGATATTTTTATGTTGGTGTAATATGCCTGCAGATAACATACCTGCTTCCGTGTTGTACTGTGGAGGCGTTGCGGCTATAGTCACCCGGGCATCACCTGGATCACTGGCCTGGTTGTTCGTGTAAATAAAACGAAGTTCTGCACGCCAGTTTGTATGCATACCAATACCCACATTTGCCATCAGGTTTTTTAGTTCCCCCTTTGCATTAGCACGATGACCATTGGACCGGGCAAAGCCCTGGGCAATGCCATAGTCAAGTTTACCGGTTCGTCCTGCGATATTGGCCTGCTCAATGAAAGTGCCAAATGATCCACCCGAAATCCGGGCATTGCCCTGGAATTGTACGCTGTCTGCCACGGCATGTAGCGTTTGCAGGTTGACCGATGCAAAATTGTTTCCATTTACCTGTGGTTGCGGACTCTTATAAACCTGTATGCTTTGCATGCCATTGACCGGTAACAGATCCAGTAGTGGATGATTCCACAGCCCCATATAAAAAGGCAGGCCATCGATATATGTTTTGATTTCACTGCCTGGTCTGCTAACACCCATGCCACGGATAAAAACAGCGCCGCCCTCTCCTCCTCCAAAAGAACCTACCGGGTTGAACCTGGATATTTGAACACCTGGCGTACGGCGCAATGCGGAAGCAATATCCACCGCATTCAAATCACGGATCTGCGCTTGTGAAATCACTGCAGAAACTGCAGCAAAAGAATCGAGCTTTATGGCTTCTATTAAAGGTTTTGCCACCACCACTACTTCAGGGAGGATGGATCTGTTTTGGGCATCGGTACTGTTATGTATAAAAAAAATACTAACAGGTACTATTAGCCGCTTTAAGTATAATTGCATGGTTTGGTGTTTTATTGATGAGTATGATGACTGCTGGTACCGTAGAAATGTACAACGGATCCGAAACCATCGAAGCGCTGTACCTGATCAGTACTCAGGGATGATTCGGCTGCGGCCAGTTGGTTAACGAGGTGAACGGAAGTTATGCCCGGCACACCTGACTGAATAAGGATCATTGTATCTTTAACCGCTTGACCACCGCAGAGCAGCAAAGTCCACTTGCCGTCTCTTAATGCTAGTAAGGCTCTTCCGGCCTTCACATCCTGCGTCCAGTCTACTATTGCGTATTGATTCACCACTACTATGGGGTGTGCCTGAACCTTACTGCCTGGGCGGTCGAATGTGGTACTGATCAACTGCCTGATGAGCGCCGGATCCTTATCCTCCTTACATCCTGCTGATGCAAGAACACAGAATATGATGATGATATTTTTGAATTGCATTGCATTTGATTAAGTATTGAAAACATGATCCTATATCCCGGGGAATTTTCTGCGCATTACGATTGCCTTGCAGCAGTATCTGTTACACATAAGAAAACGTGACAACAAAGACAATGTATAATGGCAACCAGCTTTTTAATACAGCTGAATGCACAGCATTATTTCTACAATACAGAGTACTCCTTGACAATAATGTAATGACAAAAAAATGGATCGTATAACAGGTCAGGCCTGGGGAGGATGAAAGATGTCAAGTGAACGGTCGGTCGAACGTCCGTCGGAAACGGGAATCAGGTTGTTTGATTTAACTACGAACATCTGGCGATTGGATACAGCAGGAAAAAAAGATGCTGTTAGCAGCGAATTTTCGGTCTTATTTTCCAGCTTCCTTCCCGGATTCTCCAGGTCCTTTTTCTCCTCTTGCTGCAACTTTTTCATCACCTGGCATTTTCCATTACAATTCAGTTTTGGCCTGGCCTTGTTCACACAATTGTTCGCATACTTGCTGGTGTTGGTATAGTAGTCAGCAATAACAAGGTTTCCTTTGAAACTCTGAGCAAGAAAAGCTGCAAGAAAAATAAAGGCAATTAACTGGTGGTATAGTTGAGCTCTTTTCAAGAATGATGCAAATGTATAGTCAAAATTTTAAAAGAGGAAATGTAGTTTAGTAATGCCTTGCCCTATATAAAAATGTACTGCCGGTTTTGCTTTGACAGAATTTAAAATACTCCAGTAATATTAAAATCCCGGCTATTCATATTCATACACTTTAGAATAAGGCTCCGCTATACCAGTTTATTCACCTAATAAAACAATTCATTCAACACAGCATTTCCCTGATGTTCATACATTTTTAGTATTGCAAAAAATGTATACGCCATGAATAACACAACATCTAACATTAAAAACAAAAAGATCCTGTTTGCCTGTTTCCCGGCAGACGGGCATTTTAATCCCATGACAGGACTGGCAGTACACCTGCATAATTCCGGTTATGATGTACGCTGGTACACTTCCCGCCACTATGCTGACAAACTTAAAAAACTAAGTATACAGCATTATCCCCTGAAAAAAGCAATCGACATTCATACCAATGATTTGGAAAAAAATTTTCCGGAGAGAAAAAGAATTACCCGGCCAATTGCAAAATTGAAATTTGACATTATCCATGCGTTCATCAAACGGGGACCCGAATATTATGAAGACATACAGGATATCTACAAAGAATTTGCGTTTGATATGCTGATAGCTGATGCCGCATTTACCGGTGCTCCCTTTGTAAAAGAGCTGATGAAGATACCAGTAGTGGGAATTGGCATATTCCCGCTAACAGAAAACTCAAAAGATCTTCCACCAGCAGGACTGGGTCTGGAACCATCCTATACTTTCTTCGGCAAACTGAAACAGTCCATACTCCGGACATTTGCAGACCAGGTGATATTTAAAAAACCCGACAGGATTATGCACCGCCTGTTTGATGACTGGCAGGTTCCACACAACAATGAATCATTATTTGATATGATGATAAAAAAATGTGACCTCTACCTGCAAAGTGGCACACCGGGTTTTGAATATTATAGAAGTGATATGAGCCCGCATGTAGCTTTCGTGGGTCCCTTACTTCCCTATTCAGAAAACAGAAATGCCGCTGCCTGGTTTGATGAACGAATGAACAAATACCCCGAAGTAATAGTGGTAACGCAAGGGACCGTAGAGAAAGATGTACAAAAACTACTGGTTCCTGCGCTTGAAGCGTTTAAAGGCAGTAATACACTTGTAATATGTACGACCGGCGGTTCTGACACCGAAAAACTGAAGCAACAATTTCCAGAACCAAATTTTATCATTGAAGACTTTATTCCATTTGGTGATGTAATGCCATATGCTGATGTATACATTACCAATGGCGGCTACGGTGGTGTAATGCTCGGTATTGAAAACAAATTACCATTGGTGGTGGCCGGTGTACATGAAGGCAAAAATGAAATTTGTGCCAGGGTGGGATACTTCAAACTGGGCGTGAATCTTAAAACAGAAAAGCCATCAGCATTGCAAATAAAAGAAGCTGTGAAAAAAATATTGACTGATACATCGTTCAAGGCAAACGTTGAAACGCTGGCAAGGGAGTTTGCACAATACTGTCCGAACGAATTGAGTGAAAAGTATATTAAAGATCTGCTTTATAAAAATGAATCCAATAAAACACACAGAAAGACAAACGTTATAAACTTTAATTAAAAGGATTATGAAATAATGGGGCTGCCTGTATTTTACAGGCAGCTTTTATTTTTTAATAACCATAATTCTTCAGTTTATACAGCATATAGCACGTTCCATGCATGCATCCGTTGACTGCAGGCGGTAATCAAAAGAAATTTGCAGAAAAATATTCATTCATAAAAAATCAGCCATGAACAGGTACAACATTTTTTATCAAATACATAAGGGGCTTAGAGAAATGCTTTACAACACTGCTTCTCTATTACAACAAACCGATTTTACAGACAAGGATGAAGCCACAACAGTGCTCAACCAGGTTGAAGAAACTCTCTTCCTGTTTGACAAACACGCTCACACCGAAGATCATTTCATTCTTCCTGCGATTACCAGACATGAGCCATCAACGGCTGCATTATTTGAAGAAGAACATATACAGGACCATAACCTCGGCAACCGTATGAGGTCGTTGCTTCTTATTTTCCATAGTTGTGAGATAGAACAGGAGCAGGTGATTGCAGCAGGAGCCATTCGCATCGCATTTATTGATTTTATGATCTTCAACCTTCAGCATATGGCAAAGGAAGAAACAACACTGAATGAATTGCTGTGGAAACATTATACAGATGACGCACTAAAAAACATCACCCAACAGATAATAGCACAGATTCCCCCGGATACAATGAACCAGTACAGCACCTGGATGATCAAAGCGCAAAACAATACCGAGATCACCAACTGGCTGAAGGAAATAAAAAACAATGCCCCTGATTTTATTTTCAATCATATGATTGACCTGGCAGAAAAAGTACTTCCTGCAAAAAGATGGATGCAGGTGCAGGAAAATATGACCGAGGGAGCCTTGCTTGCATAATCAAATAAACCAAATAAATAACCCGGCTAAAACCGGAAAATGAAAAAGTCATGAAACAATTATCAGTAAAAAAATCACTTGTAACAGTACGGTGCTGCATTGCGGTCCTGCTGCTTGTTATCATCAGCCTGTTACTTTTTTCTTTTACAACGAACAAACTCACAGATGATTTTCTTCAGCAACTGGGAATTTCAAAAGTAAATGCCAATGAAAAGATCAGCAACAGCTTTCTTGGTGGCTATCTTGACCAGTATGGTGTAAGGAATGCCAAAAACATTGCGCTTGGCAAAAGAGCTGCTGTGGTTAAAGACCTTATTGCCTATGCAAAACAATATGTAAACAGTCCTGCTTTTATTAAAGAATACCAGGAACTGAAAGCCTCAAGAAAGCCGCAAGAGAATACAATACAATCACCGGAAGCGTTTCGTAAACAAATAATTGACCAGTACAAAAAAAGTATCGTACAAACGGAAGCAACACTGAAGAAGATGGATGGAGCAATGAAAAAATCTCTGGAGGATGCGTTGACAAGTACAAAAAAGGAATTGAAACAAATGGAAGACGGCACCAGTGAGACCTATATAAGTTATAAAGAGAATTATGAACAGATGATTGAATCGGGTGAATCGGTCAATGCATCACAATTGGCAAAATGGGAAGCGGAATTTCCTGACAATCACCTGTTATTTATCAAGAACCGTTTAGCTGTATTTATAAATGAAACCGAAGGCGTTGACTATAGTGCCGCTTTATTTGAAAAAGGAGGAGTAAAATATTTTGTAAACAAAGGATATGAGCACAAAGGCAACCGCTGGAAAATGGCTTATCGTGCAGGTAAAGATGCGGTGGAAACTGCAAGGTTGATGGTGCAGGAGTGGATGGAGGAGATTAAATGAGCAGGAGAATAACACCATTGGGTTCATTCATTTTTCAATGAACCCAATGGTCTCTTAAAGTTGACTAAAGGAATGATCATTTTTTTGTGCCTTTCTTTCCTTCCTGCCCAAAACAATATCCCAGCTTTATAAAAAAGCCTTTATTTTTCAAACTGCTGCCAACAGCCGGCGTAATATTACTTAACCCAAACGAGTAACCAGCATCAGCAAAAAGACCGCTGGAGAACGAATACCCGGCCATCAGATTAAATCCCATATCCAGTGCTTTTAAGTGCCCATATTCATCATTTACTTCGTCTTCCGATTTTCCATCAAACTTAATATCCTGGGAGATTTCTTGTTGACCAGATTTAACCTTGGTATATCCCGACAAACCGTACCCTATCGTTGGTCCTGCACCAAAAAAAACCTGTCCATTACCAGCAGGAGAACTATACACTAAATTTAATGGTATATCCAGGTAATTTAGTGCAATAGTCACCGATTCGTCGGAAGTTTCACCTGTTGTTTTAGACCCTTTTTGAATATAATTTAATTCTGGCCGGAATGCGAAGGCATTAGAAACAGGAAACTGAGCCACAACACCAATAAGAAATCCCGCTTTCGAACTGGTATTAATGGTAAATCCTCCTGATTCGTTTGATCCGATTGACTGTGATGCAAGATTTAATCCTGCCTGCAGGCCAATTGTTTGTGCAGTAGTAAAATAAGAGATTGTCAAAATTGAAAATAAAAGAAGTACCCGTTTCATAATTAGTTATTTTAAGTTATTATAGTTAACTGTAAGATAGTAAGTTCATAAAGAATGCTGCTTTCTTGTCTAAAAAACTATTTATTTCAGGTTGAATAAAAAATGCCGCAGTTTGCGGCATTTTTTATTAATATCAAATCAATTGATAGAATTAGAAATTGTAAGCAGCCCTTAAACCAATGAAAGCACTGGTAAAGCTGTTCTTAGTTGACGCTTGATACTTAAGCGTAAGGTCAAAGTTTTCAGAAGCCTGATAGCCAAAACCTGGAGCATAAGTAAAAGCGCTGCCACCACCAGTTTCAGTTGAAAAGCTTAAACCCGCCTGAGCGTGTCCAAAGAATTTTTCAGCGAAATAAAATTTAGCACCTGCTAAAACAGGAATCATACCTGTAGAACCAGCACCATTCTTGCCACTGATATTCAGGTAACCGGCGTTTAATGTTAAGCCTACAGTTTCAGCAGCCATGTATTCTCCCTGAAGAGAACCACCGATTACTAAACTAGCGGCGTCACCCAGGTCACCGATTGGCAAACCTACTTCAAGGCCTACACTTGGTTTGAATGTTTTGTTGCTGGCTTTGTCCTGTGCTCCTGCTGCTAAACCAAATGCTGCGATCGCTAACGTAAAAATTACTTTTTTCATGTTTTTTAAATTTAAGGTTTTTAAAATATGGGCGCAAATATAGATAGTTTTCACTAACTGCAAACGTTTTCTATACCCTTTTTTTGAAATAAATGTAAAAATAGTGTTAACATGAGCGTTGTAACCCACACCTATAGCTGCAAAAAAACCGCATAACATTATAGGCGGTTAAATAAATTTATATAAGGCGATAAAACTACAATATATAGGCCAGTCTGAAACCAAATGAACTCAATGAACCTTTTGTATAAGCATCATACTTTAAGGTGAGGTCTATAGATTTTCCACTATTGGTTTGAAACTCATAACCGATCTGCGGGGAGTAAGAGAATGATGTGCCCGATCCATAACCACCTATAAAACCAAGACCAGCCTGCAAATTGGTATACACACTGCCCGTTAAAAAATATTTAATACCAACACGGACAGGAATAATGGTGACCCCCTTAAATTTTAAACCGGTACCGGATGATTTTCCATTGAAAAACATAACACCTCCATATGCTATACCATTTAGTTTCTCCTGCAATGGAATTTCAAGCTGACCAGTGGCCCCAATACCAAATGAATGTGTATTTGAGAAATTGCCTGTTGTCAATGCTAGTTCAGCTCCAAGACTTAATTTTACATTGTCTTTTTTTTGAGAAAATCCTGTAGTCATCATGCAACAACCTGCCAGGCTTACAAGGATAAATTTTTTCATGTGCGTTAGTTTTATTTATGCAAAGGTAGCGGGGCAGTAAATTATTTAGAAATGTTTTATTTAAACAGTGACAAACGGCGGATCTTCATTTTTTAAGTTCGCAAACATATCAACGGTCATTTTTTCCAAATTAAAATCTTCCTGCCAGCCCCAGTCATTTCTTGCCACGCTGTCGTCAATACTTTGCGGCCAACTGTCGGCTATTTGCTGCCGGTAGTCGGGCTTATAACTCATTTCAAAAGCGGGAATATGCTTTTTAATTTCTCCGGCAATTTCTTTTGGCGAAAAGCTCATCCCCGAAATATTATAGGAGTGCCGTATTGAAATAGCTGCCGCCGGTGCTTCCATTAATTCAATAGTGGCCTTTATAGCGTCCGGCATATACATCATGGGCAAATAAGTATCTTCTTTTAAAAAACATTCATACTTCTTTTCTTCGAGTGCATCATGAAAAATTTCTACTGCATAATCGGTGGTGCCCCCGCCTGGTGCACTCTTGTAACTGATTAACCCGGGGTAACGGATGCTCCGAACATCCAACCCAAAGCGGTGGTTGTAATAATTGCACCAAAACTCTCCGGCGTACTTACTAATACCATACACCGTGATTGGTTCAATAATAGTTTGCTGCGGGCAATTCACCCTTGGAGAAGTAGGCCCAAATACCGCAATACTGCTGGGCCAGAATACTTTGAACAGCTTTTCCTCCCGTGCAATATCCAGCACATTGAGCAGGCTTTGCATGTTCAGGCTCCAGGCGAGGTTAGGATTCTTTTCCCCCGTGGCAGAGAGAATGGCCGCCAGTAAATAGATCTGCGTAATGTTTTGCCTTATCACCTGCACGTGCAGCATCTCCTTATTCATTACATCAAGGCTAACGTAAGGGCCTGTGCCTTTTAAAAGATCATTCTCTTCTCTCAGGTCACTCGCCACCACGTTGTTGTTACCATAAATTTTCCGGAGCGCCAGGGTG
>JAKQKY010000052.1 GCA_029560415.1 Bacteroidota bacterium
GCAGCGGGTGGTATGAATAAATTTTTTTCAAAAGGAGATCTTGTACTGATCAATGATCACATCAACCTGTTGCCCGAAAATCCATTGCGGGGCGTAAATGACCCGGCATTTGGAAACAGGTTTGTGGATATGTGCGATCCATATGATACCGTTCTGTCTGATCAGCTTCAATTTTCAGCACAATCATTAAATATCAAATTACACAAGGGTGTTTATGTAGCAGTACCGGGACCAAACCTCGAAACCCGTGCCGAATACCGTTACCTCGCAAACGCAGGCGCCGATATGGTTGGCATGAGTACTGTTCCCGAGGTCATTGTTGCCAATCACATTCAATTACCATGTGCTGCCATCAGTGTGATAACTGATGAATGCGATCCCGATCATTTAATGCCGGTGAATATTGCAGAAATTTTAGCAGTAGCAGCCAAGGCAGATGAAAAACTCAGCAACCTGTTCGTTACATTTTTACAAAACAATTAAGTGGTTGTTTCATCAATGAACAACTACATTTTATTGTTGAAAACTTTAGCATAAGTTTTACCGATTTATTTATGATCCTTTATATCTTTCAATAGCAAATTCCGCCATTAAACCTTTTCACTTTTATTTACTCATAGCTGCATGATCAACATAGCCGCAACCAATGCCAGCAACCGGATTGTCAGCAAACACGATTTTGCCGAGATCATAGAAAATACGGTCACTCAACAAAAATCCCTGCATGCTACGGTGCATTTCAACCCAGGTGAAATTATTTGCAGCTTTTCTGCAGACCAGGTTTTTGCAGAACCTAATTATCTTACTATACAAACAGGCATTCAACAACACATCACGTTAATGCCGCATTTTCTTCAATACACCAATCATAGTTGCAGCCCGAATGTTTTTTTTGATACGCATAGTATGGAATTGATTGCGTTAAAAGACATTGAGCCGAATGAAGAGTTTACTTTTTTTTATCCTTCAACCGAACTTGAGATGGCGCAACCCTTCATTTGTTTTTGCGGCAGCAAAGATTGCCTGCAGAATATAAAAGGGGCACAACACATTCCTTTTGATACATTAAAAAACTACCGCCTTACCCGCTTCATCGAGGAGCAGTTGCAAAAACCATCCTAGCTAATTCTGATATGACACTAACCCCCTCTTTATCTAAATCGATCCCTTTCAACCTCATCAAAGTATGGGTTTTGGCGCCTAGCCTGCAAACCAACGACGATAACATCGATTATTATTACGACTTTTCGCAAAGCATTGAAGAATATACCCGTGTTTTTGAATCGCTGCAGATCCAATGGCAATGGCAACCGGTAAATATGTTGACCTACCGCCACATCATTGAAAAAATTGATGCGGAAAAAGAGAACAGCGACCTGATCCCGGTCGTTTTGAATTTATGTGATGGCGATGAAATCAATGGTACTCCCGGCATCTCGGTTGTAAAAATGCTCGAAGACAAAGACATTGTATATACAGGCGCTGATGAATATTTTTATCACATCACCACCTCGAAGGTTCCTATGAAAAACGCATTTGACCGGGCTGGCGTTGCCAATGCGGCCTGGGAAAGTATCACAGATGTTGACCAGGATGTTGACCGCCTGTTTGAAAAACTGGGAACACCACTGATCATTAAGCCAGCCGTTTCGGGTGGTAGCATGGGCGTGGGTATCAAAAATGTAGTAGATAATAAAGAATCGCTGTCAACCTTATTGAAGCAAATGTTTGATGGGTACCGCGGATGGAACCTCACTGCCGATGGCATCATTGCCGAAAAATTTATCGCCGGTCCGGAATATACAGTACTCATCAGCGGTTCTTATAAAGATCCCAAAAAGGCGGTCATATATACACCCGTAGAAAGGGTATTTCATGCATCGCTACCTGAAAGAGAAAAATTTCTTTCCTTCGATCGCTTATGGGAAATTTATGAAGAAGAATCGGCCATGCCGCAGGAAGAAAATTTTTATGAATACCAGTTACCACATCCCGATCTTATAGAGCCGATCAAAAAACTCAGTTGGGACGCCTATTGTGCCACCAAAGGAAAAGGATACACCCGGGTTGATATTCGCATGGATGCTGAAACAAAAAAATTATATGTGCTGGAAGTCAATGCCCAATGCGGCATCAGTGAAGATGAGAATTATACATCCATTGGCGCCATACTTCGTTTTTCGGGAAAAAGTTTTACTGAGCTGGTAGTAGAGATCATCAAAGATGCTTTTTCCCGGGCTACCCAAAAAGAAAAACAAAAAAGAAAAGAATTACAAAGAAAGATCGCATAATTTTCTTTTTATCTCCTCCCTTGTTAACTTGTGTGAAGATTAAAACACTTTCGATCTATACATTACATGCATCATCCCGACGAACATAAAAATGGCAAACAGGCTGAACGTTTTTCAGAAGAAAGCGGGTCTGTTTCGAAGGATCTGAAAGTTTGTGTATTGCAACCCGATTACTCAACTACTTCGGTCGATTATAAAAATTACGATCCTCCCAGGAATCTTTCTGCTTTATTACCGGGTGCTATTGTGGATCATGTGTTCCTTAATAAACTCACTACGTACCGGCAGCTGAAAGAACTGGCCAAGAAAAAATATGATGTATTTGTCAATTTATGCGAAGGCTACCTCGAATGGGAAGTGCCATCCATTGATGTGATCTACTTTCTCGAACAACTGAACCTGCCTTTTACCGGGCCCTCTTCCGTGTTGTACGACCCCCCTAAAGAACTGATGAAGTATGTAGCATACACAGAGGGCGTGGCCACACCTGCTTACGCATTGATAGAAGAGATGGTTGATATAGAAGCCGCCTGCAAACACCTGGCCTACCCGCTTTTTGTTAAACCTGCAAAAGCTGGAGACAGCCTCGGCATCGATGAACATTCGTTGGTAAACAATGAAACTGAGCTAAAACAAAAAGTGGCTGCTATACTGGATGAATATGGACCCATCCTGGTGGAGGAGTATGTGGAAGGCAGGGAGTTCACCGTAATGCTGGCGGCGAATGGGGGAAACGAAAAGAAAGTAACGGTATTTAAACCGGTTGAATATATTTTCCCAAAAGGACGCTGCTTTAAGACCTATGCCTTGAAGACATCTGAACTTCATCCCGAATGCAATGTTTCGGTAACGGATACCCGCCTGGTTGATCAATTGCAGGAAGCAGCAGAAAATATTTTTAAAGGATTCGGTGGGGTTGGTTATGCCAGGCTCGATTTCAGGATGGATTCCAAGGGCAAACTATATTTCCTGGAGATCAATTTTACTTGTTCTGTTTTTTACACGGATGGTTACGAAGGGTCTGCTGACTACATTCTCAAAAAAGATGGCACCGGGCAGGCAGCTTTCCTGCAACAGATCATTGCGGAAGGCATGGCCCGGCATCGCAGTAAACAGAAGAAATATACTATGAAAGGCAATGCCATAGCGGGTTTTGGTATTTATGCTACCTGCAATATTCCCAAAAATGAGGTCATTTTTAAAGGAGAAGAGAAGGCCCAACGCATTGCAACAAAGTCATATATAAAAAACAACTGGAATGTTAAGGAATTAGAAAATTTTAAAAAATACGCCTACCCCATCAGCAATGAAGTATTTTTGCTGTGGGATGAAAATCCGGCTGGGTGGGCACCGCAAAATCACAGTTGTCATGCTAACACCGCTTACAAAGGGCT
>JAKQKY010000071.1 GCA_029560415.1 Bacteroidota bacterium
CCAATAGCAATCATTAAATGGTACACCTGGAAGATTGCATTCACCTGTTTTGGCCGGTCATTTACCGGAAATGCATTTAGCCCCTTGACCGGAGTGGTAAAGTCGTTATGTAATAAAAAGGAGAGCCCGCCAGGAATTTTCAACCCGCTTACTTGCTGCTTTTCGTTGTCAACATATCCAAATAAATACATATCGCCCACACCTGAACTATCATAATGTCCTTCAAAAGCAGCCAGTTTTGCCGGCTGATTTTTGGCCACCCCGTTGGCAGAATGATGACCGGAGAGCAACTGGAGTAAGCCAGAAAAAGTGGCAACAATCAATGCCATTTTAAACGCCTTTTTAGAGATTTCGACATGCCGTTTTTTAAAAAGATAATAAGCATGAACACTGAGCACTAAAAAAGACCCTGCTAAAAAGGCACCAATCAGTACGTGTGTAAGCCGGTCAACCGATGAAGGATTAAACACCATGGCCCAGAAATCCGTCACTTCCGCCCTTGCTTTTAATCCCTCCCCGACTATGTGAAATCCGGCAGGTGTTTGTTGCCAGGAATTGGCAACCACAATCCATACAGCTGAAAACATTGAACCTAATGCCACCATGACAGTTGCGAAAAAGTGCATTCTTGGGGAAACCCTGTTCCACCCGAATAACAACAAACCCAGAAACCCACTCTCAAGAGCAAAGGCAAAAATACCTTCTGCGGCCAGGGCGCTGCCAAAGATATCTCCCACATATCTCGAATAGGTTGCCCAGTTGGTGCCAAATTCAAATTCCATGACAATTCCCGTGGCCACACCTATCCCAAAAATCAGTGCAAATATCTTTATCCAGAATCGGGTCATGGTTTCATATATCTTTTTCCCGGTTCTTAAATACATACCCTCCATAAAAACCAGCATAACACCCAGGCCAATGCTCAAGGGGGGATAGATATAATGAAAGTTAACTGTAAAAGCAAACTGAATTCTGCTTAGTGTTTCTACATCCATAAATGGTATTTTTTTTATGCCTGAACAATTCTACGAATGTCCCTTCACCACTATCTTAATAATCTTCCAATTCAATATAAAAAACCGAATAATCTGAAAGGGAATAAAACTTCTCCAGAACAAAGTGAACCTTGTAGGAGTGGGTGGGTAATACTGATCCGAGTATTTATTTATTAATAAACGATTTTCCATGATTGACTATTTAGTGATCAGATGGTTAAAAAAATTATTCTGGTATCAGCCACCAGAATGGCTTTCCCTTTGCTTTATATAAAAACATATAATGCATCAGCCACTTCAGCCAATGACCTGCAAGGCCTGGTTCTCCCATAGTTGTATTTAAGTCCCTGCCCCATTCCGGGAACTTATGCCAGTCCGGCACCACAGGGCTTACCGTCATGGTAGCCGCTGTCCCTTTTCTCATACCATAACCCGCTGAGACAATACACGCTGCACCCATCCGGCCCATAGATGCCCGGTGTTTCATCACCGGACTTCCGGTTTTAATCCAGGAAACAATATTCTCCGCGGTAATTTTTCCCATAACACCCGATGGCATCCCTGTGCGCGGGGCCGTGGCAAAAATGGGGGTTCCATTTTTACTGATCATGGGTTTGGAAATTGAATGAGGTGGGGCAAATGAAATGCCCGGGGCAAATATATTCGGATATGAAGGATTCTGGTATGTCTGAGGCCAATCTTCAACCGACCAATCTTCAAAAAGTTTTGGCGTATAATCAGCATCTACTTTCATCAACCCATTTGAAGCAAATAACTTATCCGTAATCTGATTGCCCATTTTATCAAATGCGTTAAACCCATGGCCTGAAAAGCCGGGTATCAACATGGCAAAATCATAAGACTGTTCTTTATATTCACCTTCCAGATTTTCATAATAAATTTTATGATCATCGATTTTCTTCACCCCGGCTCTTTTAATCCAGGTAATGTTTCTTTCGACAAAATAAGATTCGGCAAATAATTTTGTATTGGTGACGAACCCGCCTTTCTTGATAAAAGCCCCACCCATACCAAAATCGCCCAGTTCATATTCATTGGTAATCCAAATCACTTCCGCAAACTTCTGTAACCCACGTCTTTTGATTTCAAAATCCACATTCAGGATGTATTCAAATGCTGCTCCCTGGCAGGTGGCTGTTGGATGACCTGTACCAATAACAAATGTCTGCTTCTCCCCTGCTTTCATCCTATCCAACTTTTTCTGAAAGAGTTCCCAGGCCTCTGTAGCGTGAGAAAAAGTACATACAGAAGCTATATTCCCCTTCCCTGGCTCCAGCCCCTCTGTTGCAGCAAAATTCAATTTTGGCCCTGTTGCATTTATTAAAAAATCATAAGGGACCCGTTCCTTTATGCCTTTTTTCTCTTCAGACGTATATTCCACTTCCACAAAACCTGTGGCTGAATTTGTATCTCCCTCCGGAAAAAAATTAATGGCTTTTGCCTTTAAAAAACGGATGCCCCATTTTTTATACAAAGGGACTAGATCAAACTTTATTTCTTCAGCTTTCATCCGGCCCACTCCTACCCATATATTAGAGGGAATCCATTGATAAGTACTGGTCGGAGATACTACCGTTATCTGGTGCTCCTTTCCCAGGCTTTTCTGGAGATATGATGCTGCAGTATGCCCGGATACACCAGCTCCTAAAACTACTATCATTGCCATACACTTATTATTTTATTTCCTGCTTGATTGTGCCATCCCCAGACCCTGTGATTATTCAGTTTGGTTCCGATGCCGTTTAATTCTCTGTAAAAAGAGGATGCGTTGATGACACATGTGCCGACACAGATATACCACGTAAACCCTTACAGCATAACTTTTTTTTCACATTAGCACCGGTCATACAAAAAGAACAGTCGTTCGATTGTTTGTTTTTACACATACTTTTTATTACGTAGTAAAGGTATTCTGAAGTGTATGACTTCTATAGTTACTTTTGTCACATAGGCGACATTTTGTTTTTGTAGAAAAAATCCTGGTTTTATATTCAATTCCGTGACAATTGAATGACATCCTCTTTCAATGAAGAAAAAATAAATATTACCGCAAAATGTACTTGCAAATCTGCCAGGAATATTGGCTGTATTATACCACCAACAAACTACAGCCCCGCATATCACTCTCATCCACCCTGCCGAGTATTTCAAATGATCCATCGGGATATACTTTCCCTGCATCATCGGTTGCGATAAAAGAACAGGAATGGATATTGGCGAGATCGATCACATTCACGACCCCGCTGCCGGATGTGATCACCCGAAGCGGATCCTCATCATCGCGCAGGAGTATCTTCATCCAGGGCGGAGATTGATAAATCCCTTCTCCTTTTGAATAAGCCTGGGATAAGAGTTCGGTCATACCATATTCGGAATGGATCACCGGCACTGAAAAGGCTGCTTTCAGGACCGCATGGAGTTCCGGACGGATCAGCTCTTTCCTCCGCCCTTTCATACCACCGGTTTCCATAATGATCGTATGCTTCAGGGGAATCGGGTATTGCTCCGCAAAATCGAGGAGAGCAAAACTCACCCCGATCAGCAAGGTCTTTTGTTCCCGGCTTTCCAGTTCCCGTAAGACAGCCGCCAGTTTATCAAACTCATTCAGGTAAAACCCGCTTTGGGGATGACCACTCTGGCGGATCAGGTCGTCTACCATTAATACCAGGGAAGAATTTTCTCTTTCGAGGTACGAAGGCAGGAGTCCGATAATACAATACTCACTGGCCGGACCATAAAACAGTTCAAAACCACGGGTAAAGCTTTCCCTGTACAAGGAGAGGTCTTTCACCAGATGCCGGCTGCTGATCATCCCTGTCGTCCCACTGCTCTCAAATACCGCTTCAGGCTCAAATTCGCCGGTTTTCACCTCCAGGGATTTAAAAAAACGAACCGGCAGAAAGGGAATCCGGGTGATGGAATCCACCCGGGACGTATCTGTCCCAAGCGCTTTCACAAAAGCCCCGTATACGGCATTATTCTTGAGCTGGAACTGAAAGATCTCCAGTGCCCGGGCTTCAAAACCGATGTCCCTGGTGCTGAAAATTTTATGATTCTCTTGTCCAAACAGTTCCTGCATAATGTGCCTAAAAATGGTAAATTTGTTTTAATCTAAAATAAGCGCATGAAAAACAGTCTTTTGCTGATCCTGGTGCTGACCGTAATGGCGATAGCCTGCAACAAAGATAAGTTTACTACCGAACCCATCGTGGAAGTGAAATCCATTTCCCCGGGCATCGTGAACAATGGCGATGTAATCACCCTTAAATCCAGGTATACTGACGATGAGGGAGACCTTGATTCAATATATGTGGTGTATAAATGGTATAATGGTACCGCCATCGTGCGCAACGATACTTTCCGCTACCCGGTCTCTATCCTGAACCTGCCCACCAATCTCAGAGAAGCAGATATGGATGTGGTATTTGAATATAACACAAATAATAACCCTGAACTGGTACCCCTTCCCGGGGTTTCCCTGCGGGATACATCGGCGACATTCGGACTGGTCCTTATTGACAAAGCCAGTCACCGGAGTAATTATGCCGAATCAGAAAAAATCAGGCTTAAAAAACCCTGATCCTTTTGTTTAGCATCCTGAAATCCAGCTGGTCGTTTTTTATTTACAGTAACCTGTTTATAGCTGGCTGTGCCGCCCTGATGACGGCCCAATCCGGCATCCTGTTTGGCTCCGGTGGTTACAACCCCAAACTCGTTCTGTTTGTTTTTTTTGCCACGCTCAGCAGCTATAGCTTCCATTGGTATTTTACAGGTCCTTCTGTTATTCACTCTCCACGCCTTCTATGGCTCCATCAAAATAAATGGGTCCATGTACTTTTCTTCTTTACCGGACTGGCAGGAAGCCTTTTTTTCTTTTTTGAATACTTTTCTGCTTATTGGTTATGGATCGCTATTGCCGTAGTGGCCACTTTTCTATATTCAGCCCCTAAAATCCCCAACCGACACCTTCAACAGCTGCGTAAAATGGCCTACGGCAAAACCATTTTCCTGGCCGCCGTATGGACCTACGTAACAACCGTGCTGCCTTTTCTGATCCAGGCAGAATCATGGAGTAGGGCCCATACACTCTTTACCATCAGCCGCTATTTTGCCGTGTATATGATCTGTATTCTCTTTGACTACCGGGACCGGACTGATGATAAAAACGCAGGCATCCGCAGCCTGATAACGTATATGGAACCCACGGGAATCAGACGGCTATTCCTGTTCTCGTTCCTGATTTTTATCCTGTCGACCCTTGGACTTTACGGTCAGCGCCTTTCCGCAGAATCGGTGCTCCTGATCTTGATACCCGGGTTTATTGTGGAAGGCCTGTATCGGCGTGCAACCCGGGATTTCAGCGATATGCTCTATTATTTTGTACTGGACGGACTGATGGCCTTTTCCGCCCTACTGACTTTATTCACCCGTATTTAATTATTTTTGAACCTGATTAATACAATACCCATGGCAAAAGCGGCAAAAGCT
>JAKQKY010000080.1 GCA_029560415.1 Bacteroidota bacterium
CGCCGCATCATCTCCTTTAACAGACACTTTGGCTGCCATTGGAAAACTTACGCCATAATTTTTTTCGCAGAAAGATTTGATCTCGCTGTTGCTGCCGGGTTCTTGTCCGCCGAAATTATTCGCCGGGAATCCCACGATCACCAATTTGCTTTTATATTTTTCATACAGCTCCTGCAATTCCTTGTATTGAGGAGTGTAGCCACATTCGGAGGCCGTATTCACCACGAGGATTTTCTTTCCTTTGAAGGAAGAGAAATCAATATTACCACCGGTTAATCCTTCTACTTTAAATCCGTAAATATTCTTTGTTGTGTCGTTGTCGTTCATGATAGATTCTTTGGTAGATGATAAAGCGGTTTCATGACTGGTTGAATTGGCTGCGCATGAGATCAGTATCATGGAAGCGGCGATCAGTTTAAGCATAATTTTTTATTTAAGTAAACACATTAGTGGAAGAAAAGTTTAGGTTACGGGTAATCAATAACCAAGTACTGTGCCAACAACGCATATATATATAGTATATGACTTATTGTTTTTCGTAACTCCCCATATCAGGCAACAATCCTGCATTGCGTGGTTGATCGTCCAGGTCTTTGGGCAGGCTCGTCAATACACCCTGGTCAACACCCGGCGCCAATGGATTTTTGCTGGTGCGGAAATCATAATATTTATGAGTGATGTCGATGCTGTCGAACAAAGGATCTTCATTCCTGATTACAGAAGTTAATATTGCATCTGCCGGATCGTTGACAAGTTTGATCAAACAATTTTCAAAGCTCACCGAAAATGGATTGGCTCCTTCCTTGTCAATAAAAATTTCATCATCAACACTTCCATTATCGCCCCAGAAAATACAGTTGCGGAAAATAGCACTCATATCGGCGGTTGTTATTCCGCCATTGTCTGTACGATAATTGCTGGCCGCCAGCACAGGATTGGTATGTAAGAAATAGCTGTTGGAATACGCAGCCACGGTGCAATGGGTAAACTGGTAATTTCCGCCGCCTTCAATGTAGATGTTGTTTCCGCAATTGCTGACAAGGGTATTGCTGGCATCTAAACTACTGTTCACACAAATAATCCCTGCTTCAAATGCATTATCGATTACGCATTGCTGTAAGGTTAGTTTTGGATTGCTGTTCACAGACGGTCCTTCAACGACCAGGGCCTGGTTGGCATTTTTTAATATGGCAAAACGAATCGTATTGTCTTTGCTGCTGTTACGAAAATATATGCCCGGCCAGCTTGCCGGAAGATCCCGGTATTCGGCATCGAGGCGGTCGCCGCGAAATTGAACTTCATTATTTTTTTCTCCCTGGATAATGAGGGTGCCATCTACAATGAGGGGTGCATCGGCATGCAGGTAGATGCGTGCACCAGCTTCGATGGTTAAACTAGCGGTAGTGTCTACCCGAAGTGATCCAAGGATCACCCAGGGCAGGGTAGCCGTCCAGGTTACATTGCCAGTAATTAGTCCGTTGCGGATGAAGTGAGCATTTTGCCCGTAAGCCTGGAGTTGCACGTACCGGTTATTGCCATTGTAATTGATAAGGATGCTGTCGCTGATGATGAATGGAAGATTACCACTGGTAGGGTCAACCGTTAGGGATACA
Source organism: Bacteroidota bacterium (assembly GCA_029560415.1). Lineage (GTDB taxonomy): Bacteria > Bacteroidota > Bacteroidia > Chitinophagales > Chitinophagaceae > Ferruginibacter. The sequence goes on from JAKQKY010000080.1 coordinate 1,614, forward strand.
AAAACATAAATGCTGTCGTTGGCTGCTACTTCAATGTCATTGGCTTCGGGGGTTGACTGTCCGTTGATGTTGATGTGAAAAGCCGAGGAGCTGCCGCCCATCAGTTTTATTTTCGATAGCAATAGTTTCTGGTTGTTGTCATTAAAGATCTTGAACGACCTGGTAACAGATCCTGCCGTGGTAAACACCGTATCAAATTTGATGGAATCGCTACTAAGGACCAGGTTGGCATCGCCTGTAGTAATAAAAGAATCTTTTTTACAGGAAGAAAAAATTCCGGTGCATATAATAATATAACAGGTAAAGCGGAAAATGGCTTTTGACATGTATCAAAAATAGGGTTATTTTTTAATAGAAAACCATGGTGGTTATTTACTGGCATGTGCCAACGCAGCAATGCTTAACAGGGTGCCGGGTACTTGCAAAATCGCGTGACCACAGGCTTCGATGCTGGCACCGGTGGTGATCACATCATCTACCAGCAACAGGTGTTTTCCTTTGATGGCATCGGGATCTGATACTGCAAAACTGCCGGATACATTCTGCCATCTTTCGGCACGGTGTTTTCGTGTCTGCGTTTCTGTTGCCCTGAGTCTCACAATATTTTTCCTGATCACCGGGATGCCGGTTGTTTCAGCAATCCCATCGCAGATAATCTCGGCCTGGTTATATCCCCTTAGTTTTTCTTTATCAGCATATAACGGCATGGCAACCAAACCCTGCAATCCTTCAAATCGGTTGCTTTGTTTCAGCGTGAGTCCCATGATGCTACCGAGGTATTGACCGATCGAAGTGTTGGCGTTGTACTTTAATTGATGGATGAGGTGCTGCAGCATTTTCCCTTTCGAAAAAAAGAATTCACTGTGGGCGGCTTCAACGGCCATGCGACCATGAAATATTTTTTCTATGAAATTATCCTTAAAGAAAGCGAACTGTGTATGAGGCAGTGAATTCCGGCACTGCATACACAGCAATTGGTCTTTACTCAACAGGTCGCTGCCACAACCATTGCATACATGTGGATAGTAAAGTTGCACGAGATTGTGCAGGTATTCCCGGATTAATAGCATGGTATCATTTTACATAAAAGATACCATGCTATAATATAATATGGAAAGAATACGGTAGTGAAAATAACCAGTTGGCTTTGTTATTTTCACTGGCCATTAATGGTTA
>JAKQKY010000084.1 GCA_029560415.1 Bacteroidota bacterium
ACCAAACTCATTTCGTATGGGCATCACAGTTATTGGGTGTTGCTCACCACGATCGTGATATTAAAACCTGGTTTTAGTTTAACCAGACAAAGAAATATGGAACGATTGGTAGGCACCATTGCCGGCGGTATCATTGGCGTATTGTTGCTTAGTTTCATCCAGGACAGGACCATCCTATTTGCCCTCATCATATTTTTCATGATCGGAACCTATACGTTCCAACGCATGAATTATATCCTGATGGTGATCTTCATTACGCCCTATATCCTCATCCTGTTTAACCTGCTGGGCCTTGGGTTGATCAACGTAGCCCAGGAACGCCTGCTCGATACGGCCATCGCATCTGCGCTCGCATTTGCAGCCAATTATCTTTTATTCCCCCATTGGGAATCGATCCAGTTGAATAACTACCTGGTAAAAGTGCTGCAGGCCAACCTGCAATACCTCGACAAGCTCAATATCTTTTTCAATGGCAAAGCCGTGTCGTCACTCGAATACAAACTGGCCAGGAAAGAAATGTACATCAGCACCGCCAATCTTTCAGCAGCCTTTCAGCGTATGCTTACCGAACCCAAAAGCAAACAGTTAAACGGAAAACACATTTATGAATTCATGGTACTCAATAATGTGCTTTCTGCCAATATTGCCAGCATGAGCGGTCACATCACTTCAACTGTAGCAGGTACAAATTATCCGGCATCAGTAACAGTACCGGTTATACGCACTATTAAAAATCTTCAAGAAAGCCTGCGCATAATAGATCTTAACGCCCCGGTAAACTGGAAGGATTGTGAAAAACAAGCAGGCACCATGACCTTGTCAAATACAGATCCACACTTGCTCGAACAACTCGAATTCATTGTGAAAGTAAGCGCCGACATCCGTAAAATAACGAAGTCTATTGCAGGATGATCCATTGGACTTTATAAAAAAAATCCCCGCTCTTTTCAGAACGGGGACTCTATAAACCTTGATCAAAGAAAGATGATGAACATCTCTCCTGATTAATCTTCTACTTTCAGTTTACCTTTTTGTTTAGCGATCACTTCTTCTGCAATATTGTTTGGTGCAGGAGAATAATGGCTGAACTCCATGGTTGAAGTGGCACGACCTGAAGACAATGAACGCAATTGCGTTACATAACCAAACATTTCGCTCAATGGCACTTTGGCTTTGATAACCTGAACACCATGTTTGCTATCCATACCTTCCAGCATACCACGACGACGGTTAAGATCACCCGTAACATCACCCATGTATTGGTCTGGTGTTAACACTTCCACTTTCATGATTGGTTCCAGCAATACTGGTTTAGCCTTACGGCCTGCTTCACGGTATCCTTGTTTCGCACAAAGTTCAAAAGACATCGCATCAGAATCCACCTGGTGGAACGATCCGTCTTTCACAACCACTTTCATGCTTTCCATTGGATAACCAGCCAATACACCGGTAGTCATCGCAGTTTCAAAACCTTTCTGGATGGCTGGAACAAATTCTTTTGGAATCGATCCACCAAACAATGAGTTCACAAACTGGAAGTTTGACTTACCATCTTTTTCTTTCAGGAACTCTTCATCAGCAGGTCCGATTGAGAAAATGATATCGGCAAACTTACCACGACCACCCGTTTGCTTTTTCAGCGTTTCGCGGTGTTCAATGGTATTGTGGAATGCTTCTTTATAAGCCACCATCGGCGCACCCTGGTTCACTTCTACTTTAAACTCACGACGCATACGATCGATGATGATCTCCAGGTGAAGCTCACCCATACCACGCAGGATGGTCTGGCCGGTTTCTTCATCTGTATTTACTTTCAAGGTTGGATCCTCTTCTACCAGTTTGGCAATGGCCATACCCATTTTATCAACGTCGGCCTGTGTTTTAGGCTCGATCGCGATGGCGATAACGGGCTCCGGGAAAGTCATCGCTTCCAGAACGATCGGGTGATCTTCGTGGCAAAGCGTATCTCCTGTTTTGATATCTTTAAATCCTACTGCTGCACCAATATCTCCTGCTTCAATGAAATCAACAGGATTTTGTTTGTTGGCGTGCATCTGCATGATACGGCTGATACGCTCGTTCTTACCGGTACGGGTATTGAGAACATAAGAACCTGAATCCAAACGGCCG
>JAKQKY010000091.1 GCA_029560415.1 Bacteroidota bacterium
GAACCATCTTTGGTAGATTCCCAGGTAGAAGGATTATCCCAGTTACCCGAGCTTACAGACCTGAACATATCGGTTGGTTCCGAGTGGCAATAGCCTGCATCAATGTATATCTCTTCGGTTAACGATCCATTTACGGCCGGGTTGCTGCTATTAACCCGAATAGCATATCCGCCACCGTTAGTACCTGCAGGGATGGTGAAATTGATGGAGCCTGCGTTGTTATTGCTATTGAGTGTGCCTATTGTTTGTAATGGTGTGAATTGGGTGATGGTAGAACTGATCTGCCTTAATAATCCAAGTTCTGCGCTGTATTGGTTGTCGCTTGCAAAATCACCGATTGATACAAAGCCTATGCTGCCTGATGCGGTTGCACTGCAATCAGGCAAAACATAGAATGGATCGCCTGCCGGCAATGGATCGGTAAAAATGCTGTTTGAAGAAACGATACCCCGGATGACAAGTCCATTTGTATTTCCGGGTAATTGTTCTGGAGGAATAGACCGGAACCCCCATTCTCCGGTGTTGGTTTGTCCACTTACATAATAACGTAAAGTGACCGTTGTACCGCTGCGGATACGTTGAAGTTGGGGAACATTCCAGAAATTATAAAATCCCGTGATACGGGGCGAACCAATGGTCGTTTGCGGCGATCCTACGAGGGTAAAATTAGTACCATCAAGGCTGTATGCAAATTGTGAAAGCACACCGGGTGTATTGGCAAATGAGGGGTCACCGGCAACTGAAGCGCTTGCATTGTATATCGACAATATCTGCCCGGGTTGAGGCGATAAGGTTACCTGGAAATAATCATTGTTACTTGTTGAAATACCATCGTTCTCAAAACCTTTACTCAGGAATGAATTGTTTCCGGGGCATGAAGTTGCGGTTGGCCCGCGGGTGATTAGGCTGGAAGAATTTAATTGTGCATGATAGGTAGTTGCTGCAAATTCTGTTGGTGAATTTGCACCTGTAAAATTCCAGACAGCGATGTCATTTACATTTTGCCAGGTGTTAGCGGGTACAACACCGGCAGCCTGGATCATGAATCTTCCCGTTGATATGGTTTCAACAGGCAGGCTTCCGTCGTTTGCTGCATAAAAATAGGCATCTCTTCTCGATTTAGGGCCTTCCTGCTGTATAGAAACAGGGTAATAAGGCGCCCCACCAGTTGATGTCTGGGCCAGGCCTGCATAAAAAGAAACATTGCGAAATGTAGGAGGATCGGTTATAAAAAAGGTTTTATATTTTCCCAGGTCAGCAGCCTGGGTTACATAAGCTTCAGATTGGCCAATGATGGAACCGAATTCGTCGACCAAAACAGCATAAACCGTATTGCCTATATGTGCTTCTGTATTTAAGTGAATGGTTACCTGAGTAATGGTCATGAATCCACTGACCGTATACCTGGTGAGTAACAGACCTTCCCCTGAACCAAAACCAATGGCATTCCAAACCGGTGATTCATCAGCGTAACTGAAACTGTTTTCGTTTACACGTTGTATATAGGAAGCGCTATTATTGTTTATCTCATCGTCGTTGGGTACCGAAACAGTAACGGTATCATTACCAAGTGATGTGGTTAATACCACTGGCGAAAATGCATCAAAATCGATAAGGGCAGTATCACCTGGTAAAATGGTAACCAGTTTGATATTTGTATACAGGTTTGCACCCGTAATATTCAACGTTACTTCAAGATCTGTAAGTGTATTCGATCCAAGGTTGGCAACTTTTGCCTTGATGATATGTGGTGTTGCGTAAGGAATGGGAAGTTGCCCCAGCGTATACACGGCAATCACTTTGGCATCATTGGGGAGTGCAAAGGAAGCTAAGCCGGGTAAGCAAAGTAATAAAAGAAGTAAATATTTCTTCATACATCAACAGGGGTTATGAAAAGAAGCCAATTATTCCCGGTCCTTCGATAAAAAAAATGGATTTTTTCAGCTATATCTTCACGCCCTGTAACGACAGGATTCTAATATAATTGTGTGTAATTGTATCCCTTAAGGAAAATTACGGCGGGTTTTACTGTGTATTGGAAAAAAAGCAGTTAATCTGTAGGATTCTTGGGGGAATGAATTCTTGTGTTCCTGCAAAAATAAACTTTTATGTATCAATATAATGTAAATCATGAATATTTATTCTCCACAAAAAACAGTTTGACGGGGATAAATCAAATGAGTTTTAAAAAATATTCCTGCCGTTCAATCATATCGGTCTCATATTAAGATTAAACAATTGTATGGATTACTCAATTAACTCATGTTGAAGGTAATTTTCGGGACTGTCTTTCATACCATCGTGGCCGTAATACATCGTGTATTTTTTTTTAAGTATATTCATACCCATCAATAATAAATAATTGAAACGGCTGAAAAAATACTTATTGCGTGGATTTGTTATTGTATCAGGAACATTAGTGCTTCTTTACATCATTGCGTTTGCTTACGTATCGGCAAATAAGAAGAAGATCATTTCGCAGGTTACGGCTGAGATCAGTAAAAAGATCGGAGGTAAAGTTACCATTGGCAATGTTGATCTCAGTTTCTTTCGTCATTTTCCAAAAATGTCTGTGGCATTGAAACAGGTGTCGGTAACCGACAGCATGTATGCTACGCATGGCCATACTTTTTTTAAAGCTGATTATATTTTTGCGAGTGTAAATATCATCAAGCTCATTAAGAAAAAACCTCCGCTGAATGGCATCAGGGTAGAAAAAGGCAGCATTTATTTATTTACTGATTCTTTGGGTTATTCCAATGAATACCTGATGAGGCCGAAAAGAGACAGTGTTGTGCAGCCTTCGAAAGAAGCTGATAAAAATGAGATCAGCTTTGTTGAGTTGAAAGACATGAGGATCACCATGAATAACCTTTTAAAAAATAAGCTGTATGATTTTGCTGTAACAAAGCTGGATGTAGATATGGATTACCCGGATGATAAGTTCCTGTTGTTTTCCGTTGATGCAGATATTCTTGTTCATAACCTTGCATTTAAGCTTTCGAAGGGTTCTTATCTAAAGGGAAAAACGTTCCAGGGTGAATTTGACATGCGGTTTGATAAACTAAAAAACCAGCTGTTGCTCGATAGCATTGAGGTTAAACTGGGAGGTCAGCCATTTACCATTAACGCACGCTTCGATCTGAAAGGCCCCGAACCACAATTTAGTCTTGGATTAACAAGCAAGGAGTTAACATATCCTGTTATTAAATCTTTGTTGCCCGAACGTATTGCCAAATCCCTATCTAAGGTTGACCTTGATAAGCCTATTGATGCCGTTGCACAGATAAACGGACCATTGAAAGGCGGCGAACCTTTGGTGAACATTAGTTGGAAAGCTGTAAAAACCGAATTAAAAACAGAATTCCTGGATTTCCAGGCGGCTTCTTTTACCGGCACATTTACCAATGAAGTGGTACCTGGTGTGCCGCGGTACGATCCAAATTCGAGGATCAGCATACGCAACTTTACGGCTAACTGGAACGGGCTGCCGGTTCGTTCTGGCGGAATTGATATCCTGAATCTATCTACACCTACCCTTACCTGTGACCTGCAATCTGATTTTCCTTTGGCATCGCTTAACGAAATTCTTGGTGCAGGTTCTCTGCAGCTTTTGTCGGGCGATGCCTCTCTGAACATTACCTACCAGGGGCCGTTGGAACGAACCACGATGACCAGTTCCTGCATCAATGGCGGTATCCATTTCAAAAACGGGTCTATGATGTATGCTCCGCGGAAAGTAATGCTTACTAACGTGAATGGTGACATGCTGTTCAGGAATTCTGATGTATTCATCGAAAACCTGCAGACAGAGGTACTTAGAAACAAGATCGTTATGAATGGGGAAGCACGAAACCTGCTCACCCTGATCAACACTGACCCTGGTAAAGTAAATATCAACTGGCGTATTTTTAGTCCATCCCTGAACCTTGGTGCCTTTACCTATTTATTAGGCTCCAGGCAAAAAGCGTCTAGTGCACCCCGTAAGAAAAATGGTTTGTCGGGCCTTGCCACCCGCATCGACAATATCCTTGACAAGGGAAAGCTAAGTGTCGATCTGCAGGCGACCAGGCTCCAATACAAAAAATTTGAAGCAGGAAATGTGCGGGCCAATATTACCTTGCTGGAAGACAGCTATATCATTAACCAGGTTTCCATGAATCATGCCGGGGGCCGTATGAACCTCGATGGAACCGTGTCGGTTGTAAAGCCAGGTTACCTGCAGGCAAAAATAAAAGCTAATATGAGCCAGGTAGAAGTAAAGACCCTGTTCAAGGCATTTGATAATTTTGGTCAGGATGGCATCAAGTCGGAAAACCTGGAAGGCAGGCTCAGTACAAAATTAAACGTATCTATGGCCATGAATGAATCCGGTAAGATGCATCCTTCCAGCCTCTCAGGCCTGGTTGATTTTTCATTGAAGAATGGTGCGTTGAATAATTTTGAACCGATCAAAAAGCTTCAAAATTTTCTGTTTAAGAACCGTGATTTTGAGAATGTGAGGTTTGCCGAATTAAAAAACCGCCTTGAGTTTCGCAACCAGGAGATCATCATCAACCGGATGGAAATACAATCTTCTGTGCTAAGCCTCTTTGTTGAAGGGAAATACAGTACCAAGGGCACCACTGACATCAGTATCCAGGTTCCGCTCAATAACCTCAAAAAAAGGGCAGTCGATTACAAGCCTGAGAACATCGGTGTGCAGAAAAAAGGTGGCAGAAGCCTGTTCCTGCGAGGAAGGCCGGGAGACGACGGGAATATAAAATTCAACTTAGACCTGTTTAATAAATATCAAAAAGATAAGGCCAGGAAGTAACCGGGTTGAAAAAGGTTAAACCGGTTGTAATGTTAAAATACACGAAAGGCTTCGTTTACTAGTTTTATTGAGGTACCTTTTTCTTCTAAATTCTACGGTTATGAAAAATTTACATATCATTTCCCGTATTGCCATTTATTTATTAGCGCTTGTGTTGTTTGCTTTTGGCATTTTTCATTTCTTGTATCCGCGTGATCTGCTGGTGTATGTTCCACAGATACTCCCGGGAGGAATTATCTGGGTATATGCTGTGGGTGCTTCCTTTATTTTAGTTTCCTTGTCATTCCTTACCAATCGCATGGTAAAATTTGCCGGGTATTTGCTGGCTATTTTATTGGGCATTTTCGTGATCTTTATTCACATACCCAATTACCTGTATGCGGGTGATAAAGAGATGAAACAGATGGCTTTTATTAATTTGCTGAAAGATACTGCCATCGCCTGTTTTGCCCTGCACATTGCGGCGGGTGCCCATCACCAGAAACTGCATTTGGAAGACAGTGATTAATAATTTTGTTACTCTCCCATCCCCTCTGCATCTGCAGTTTTGCTGCTATGCTGCAGCATCACATTGATGGCACTGATTTCGGGTTGGGTAAAGTATCGCCATTTCCCCGGCGCCAATCCACTGATGCTGATGTTCATGATGCGGATTCTTTTTAATGAAGTCACCCGGTATCCCAATGCTTCACACATGCGCCTGATCTGCCGGTTCAAACCCTGTGTGAGAATGATGCGGAATTTTTCACTTCCTTCCTGTTTTACAAAACATTTATTGGTAATGGCACCAGGAATTTTTACACCGTTGCGCATGTTTTGTACAAAGGTTGCATCAATGGGTTTGTCTACCGTTACAATGTATTCTTTTTCATGTCCATTGCCCGCACGCAGGATCTTGTTTACAATATCACCATCATTGGTGAGAAAAATAAGTCCTTCAGAAAGCTTATCCAGCCTGCCTATTGGGAAAATCCGGCTTTTATAATTGATGAAATCAATGATATTGGTTTTGTCTTTTGTATCGGTGGTGCAAGTGACGCCTTTTGGTTTATTCAGCATGATGTATACAACCGATTTCTTTTTCTTCAGCGGCTCGCCATCAATTTGCACCACATCTCCTTCTTTCACACGGTTACCCTTATGCGCATCTTTGCCATTGATGGTTACCCTGCATTCTTCAATATATTTATCAGCTTCTCTCCGGCTGCAGAATCCCGAATCGCTGATGTATTTGTTTAAACTTGTATCCATGAAAAATGCTGAATGGTTAAATGGAACATATAAAAAAGGGAAACAACTGTTTCCCTGTAGTATTATGATTCTTTCGGCTCTTCTTTTGGCGCCTCTTTTGGTTCGTCTTTAATTGGCTTGCCAAGTTCAGAAACTTTTCTTTTCTGTTGTGCACGCGGTGCAAACATTACGAGCATCCTTTTACCTTCCATTTTTGGAAGACCTTCCAATGCCCCTACATCTTTGAGCCTGTCTGCAAATTTCAACAGCAGCAGCTCTCCCCTTTCTTTGAACATGATCGCACGACCTTTGAACTGCACATGCGCTTTTACCTTATCTCCGTCTTTCAGGAATTTTTCGGCGTGCTTTACCTTGAATTCAAAATCGTGATCATCTGTATTGGGTGTAAAACGAATTTCCTTAACCTCGCTGGTTTTGGATTTCGCTTTCATTTCTTTTTTCTTCTTCTTCTCATCGTACAGGAATTTGTTGTAGTCGATGATCTTACATACAGGTGGATTGGCACCGGGAGAAATCTCAACAAGGTCGAGTTGTTGTGATTGCGCAATTTTCTGCGCTTCCATGGTTGAATAAATACCTGGTTCCAGATTATCACCTACCAAACGTACCTCGGGTACTTTGATCATGTGATTGGTGCGATGCTCCTGTTGTTGTTCTTTTTTAAAACGTGGGTTAAATGTGCCTCTGGGCGCCCTTGGTGGAAATGCCATTTAGATTTTTTAATTTACAATATTGTTTTACTTTAATTGATCCGGATCTATATTTATTAAAACCTGGATTTTATTCCTACATATTTACAAAATTATTCTTCCCTGCGATCTTTAATTTCTGCGCTGATATCGGCAATGAATTCGTTAACTGGTTTTGCACCTGAATCACCTTTGCCTTGCCTGCGAATGGATACCAAACCTTCATTCATTTCTTTTTCACCAACCACCAGCATGTATGGTACCCTGGCCATTTCTGTATCGCGGATCTTTTTACCGATTTTTTCCTGCCTGTCGTCTATTTCAGCACGAATATCTGATTTTTTCAGCGTTTGCAAAATAGTATTTGCATATTCCATGAACTTATCGCTGATGGGCAGGATCTTTACCTGCAATGGTGCCAGCCAGGCCGGGAATTTGCCGGCATAATGTTCAAGCAAAAACCCGATGAAACGCTCATGGGTGCCCAATGGTGCCCGGTGAATGATCAGGGGCACTTCAGCCGTATTGTGCTGGTTGGTATACGATAGTTTGAACTTGTTTCCACTATTGAAATCTACCTGGTTAGTGGCCAGGGTGAATTCCCTACCAATGGCGCTCCAGATCTGTACGTCAATTTTGGGGCCGTAAAATGCGGCTTCATCCTGTACTTCAATATACGGAATGTTTGATTCGATGAGTACAGACCGCACCATGGCTTCCGTTTCCTTCCATAATTCGGGCTCATTCACA
>JAKQKY010000122.1 GCA_029560415.1 Bacteroidota bacterium
TACATCGGCACGCCCATGATTACGGCCAGGGGCACTGCGTACCATTGATCTTTATTTATGTATTGTTCAAAGAAACCGGTTGGCAAAAATCCGTGCATCGCTCCGCCGACCGCAATCCCGATCACGATATAAATGGCAATGCCTTTTACGATACCAAGTGCTTCTTTAAGTATACCCGGCATCCGATGGCGCAGACTGGTTTTCTCTGTTTCCAGTTTATCTTCTGTTGCTGCATTCGTAATAACGCCCTGTACCCAGGGGGTGAGGTATTTCTCCAGTTTTAATTTTCCCAAGGTAAACCCGCCAAGTATCCCCAGTATAATACCGGTAGCCACATAGATGGCAGTTACTTTGAGTCCAAAAGCACCAATAAAAATGGCGATGGCCACTTCATTCACTAAAGGGGCTGTAATCAGATACGTAAAGGTGATGCCTAATGGAATACCTCCTTTTACAAAACCAATAAAAAGGGGTACCGAGGAGCAGGAACAAAAAGGGGTAATCACCCCGAAGGCAGCGGCGAATAAATATTCCAGTCCGTACATTTTTTTCCGGCTCAGAAAATTCCTGACTTTCTCCACCGGGAAATAGGAATTGACAATCCCCATGATCGTGGTGATAAAAAACAAGAGCAGGAAAATCTTCAGGGTATCAAATACAAAGAAATTCAGGGCCTGTCCCCAATGGCTTTGAGCAGACACTCCAAAGACTGAATAAATCAGCCAGTCGGCAAAGTATTGGAGCCAGTCAAACATGATTGATTTTTATACTAACAACAACCTGATCCTTTATTCCCGCCATGATCGCAACAACCGCCGGTATTCATATCCACGATCCCTGACAGATCACCCTTGGTTGGAAATCCCCGCTGTACCCAACGGATGATGCCGTGCTTCATATTTACCACTTTTGCCGGATCAAATCCCTGGTTAATTAAAAAACCGGCTGCCCGCAGACTTCGGCTTCCGCTCCGGCATACAATGACCAGTTCCTTATCCATGGCCAGTTCTTTATAACGGATCTCAAATTCACTTAGCGGAATATTGACAATGGACGGCACATCAAAAGCCAGTTGTTCCACTTCATTCTGCTCCCT
>JAKQKY010000133.1 GCA_029560415.1 Bacteroidota bacterium
TCGTTCTTTAAAGTAAGCATCAAAAGCAAATTGTTCATATCATGGGTTGGCCTGAGGGGTGCTGTACCCATTGTGTTCGCCACATATCCATTGATTGCCGGTTTAGAAAAATCGGGTATGATCTTTAACCTGGTTTTCTTCATTGCAGTATCATCCGTTTTATTACAGGGAACCACCCTTCCCTGGCTGGCAAAGAAATTAAAACTCATCGACGATAGCCCTGTAGCCGCTTTGGCGCATGGCGACCTGTCGGAAATGCAGCAATACCTCATCGAAGACAGCTCACCCGCCCTGAATAAAAAAATTGTGGATCTTCATTTACCAACTCCTGTAAAGATCCTCGTCATAAAACGAAACAACCTATATATCAAACCCGATGGCTTTACCAAAATACAGGCAGGCGATATTCTTTACCTGCTCGCGGCAGATAAGGATACCATGTCATTGGCAATGAACATCATTTAACCAGTTGCTATACTTAACAGTAGTCATTTCATTCAGTTCCAGGCGCTTTTTTTTGCGAAGGGAATAAACTAACATTGCATAAAATCGAACAACATGTCTTCATTCTCTATTGATGGAAATATAGTAGATATAACCGCTGCCAGGCTTTATTCCGGAACAGTAACAGTAACCAATGGCATCATTGAAAAAATCATAGAAAACGGAGTTGCCGGGGATGGACTTCCTTATATCATGCCTGGTTTTATCGATAGTCATGTGCACGTAGAAAGTTCGATGCTGGTTCCATCGGAATTTGCCAGGCTGGCCGTGGTACATGGAACGGTAGGCAGTATCAGTGATCCGCATGAGATCGCAAATGTATGCGGCATGGAAGGTGTATTGTTTATGATCGGGAACGGGAAGACCGTTCCGTTTAAATTTAATTTTGGTGCGCCGAGCTGTGTACCGGCTACCATTTTTGAAACTGCAGGAGCCTCCCTTGACGCCGAAGCCGTTCACTCACTGCTACGGATGCCCGAAATAAAATACCTGAGCGAGATGATGAATTTCCCCGGTGTATTACATCACGATGAAGAAGTGATGAAAAAAATTGCTTACGCCAAACAATATAATAAACCGGTAGATGGACATGCCCCCGGGTTACGGGGAGAACAGGCAAAAGCATATATTGATGCAGGGATCAGTACCGATCACGAATGTTTTACCGCCGAAGAGGCATTGGATAAACTACAATACGGCATGAAGATCCTCATCCGTGAAGGTAGTGCCGCCAAAAATTTTGAAGCCCTGATCGGTCTCCTGCACGACCATCCCGATCATATGATGTTCTGCAGCGATGATAAGCATCCGGACAGCCTGGCAGAAGGTCATATCAATGATTTATGTGCAAGGGCCGTTGCCAAAGGAATTGATGTTTTTAAAATACTCAAAGCTGCCTGTATTAATCCTGTTAATCATTACAAGATGGATATCGGGCTTTTACAAACCGGCCACCCGGCGGATTTCATCCTGGTAAAAGACCTGGTAAACTTCAGGGTTTTGCAAACTTATATCGATGGAATATTGGTTGCCGAAAACGGGCGATCACTGATCAATGCCAGTCCATCAGCAATCATT